>JAHJIQ010000006.1 GCA_018823285.1 Pseudomonadota bacterium | reverse complement strand
GGCGGTCACCGCCGGTCGGCATCTGGAAAGAATAGCCGATCACGCGACCAATATCGCTGAAGACGTGATCTATCTGATCGATGCCGAGATCGTCAGGCACACCCCTGAGGTTTACAACGAAGAACCGTGAATCAGTGGTTTCTTGCCCCCCCCTATGGGCGTACTGCCCGGACGTATCCTGATTCCGAACGCCGGTAGCCCCTGGTGATCTCGCAGATATCGCCGTCATCCTTCCAGGCTCCGGTCTGGGTGGAGCCTTCCTCGTCTTTAAACCAGTAATTCCCTTCCACCTTGATTCCCATGGCATCCGCCCTGGTGCCGGAACCGCCGAAATCGAAGGAAAAGTAGAAATCAAGCAGCTCTTCACTATCGATGGCGATCCATTTTAGAGCAACTTGCCCTGAGGGCCGCAATCCTGTGTGGACGGCAAATTGTCACCGGTTCATTCCGAAAACCTTTTTATGGGGTCCGGATTGGTTTCAGGTTCTGATCGAATTTAATTAAAGTTTAACTTTAAAAATACAATATCCTAATTCGCCTCATTTAAATAGAGAAGCTCTGAACATCAACATATATGGACGAGGTATGACGGGGGCAGGGACTCGTGAAATAAATTTACAGATGGTAGGGTCGGGGTTTTTTTCGAATGTTACAGCAACAGGTATATATCATCAATACCGGGTTAATGGCGGTCGATGCGATGTGCGTGATCGCATCCGGGTATGCTGCGTACTACCTGGATTATTATTATCGTGATTCATATACCGAAGGTTTTATCTTCATCACTTCGGTGATGGTAATCATCTTTGTCAATAATTACCTCCTGGGTCGATTTGAGCTGTATGGCGAAAAATCCCAGCTCTCGAACTTAAATATATTTCTGTCGGTCATCAAGGCGGGGATCATCCAGTTTCTCCTGTTAAATACTTTTGTTATAACCATCGGTTTTGAGGTTGACCCGAGGACATTCATCCTCATTTTTACGATTCTGACTTCCCTGTCCATAATCATGATGAGGTTTATGGCAAGGTTCCTGACCAGAAGTTTATCCGCTAAAAGGTTTCACAGCAGGCAGATCGTGATAGTCGGGAGCCAGGAGAGAAGGGGGATTGTTACCGATCTTCTGAAAAATCAGTTGAGCTGGGGACACGACGTCATCGGTTTTCTGGCTCTCGACGGGAAGGATCTAGGTCAGGAAAATGTTATCGGGATGCTTGAGGACCTGCCATCCCTCCTGAAATCCAGACCGATTGATGAAGTGGTTTTTGCCCTCAACGCTGATGTCAAACTTGATTTCGGCGGCTATCTTGACCTCTGCAGAAAAACCGGGACCCCGGTTCGCATTCTCCCTTCACTGTGGAGCCCTGCCGGCCCATCAGTTTCAGTGGAACATTGCCAGAACATCCCCTTTATCACCTTTAACATTGAAAGCTTTGATGCGCATGGACTGCTATACAAAAGAGGTCTGGACATCCTCGGAGGCCTTGTCGGCTTCATCATATTGGTGGTCATCTACCCTTTCATAGCAGTTGCAATTAAGCTTGATTCACCGGGTCCGGTAATATTTTCCCAGAAGAGAAAGGGGAAGCACGGGCGGACTTTTAATCTCTACAAGTTCAGGACGATGGGTGAGGATGCGGAGAAAATCAAGCGTGAGCTGCTTGCGCAAAACGAGATGGGCGGATTGATGTTTAAAATCGAAAATGATCCAAGGATAACCAGGGTCGGAAAATGGCTCAGAAAGACATCCCTTGACGAGTTCCCCCAGTTTATCAATGTCCTGAAGGGTGAGATGAGCCTGGTTGGAACGCGCCCCCCGACTCTTGATGAAGTTGAAAAATATCAGACGGAGCATCTGAAAAGAATCGCCGCGAAGCCTGGTATAACCGGAATGTGGCAAGTCTCAGGCCGTAACAAGATCACCGACTTTGAAAAGGTTGTTGCGCTTGATTGCAAATATCTTGATGACTGGCATTTTGTTGATGATCTGAAAATTTTGCTCAAAACAGTGTGGGTGATCCTGCTCAGAAAAGGTGCGGCGTAAGGTTGAGGATAGCCTTGTGAAGCGTTCCGATAATCCTGATCATATTGGTGAAGCAAATGACTATTAAAGCAAAAAAATATTTAAAACACTGTGGATGGCTGATCTTGCTTTTCATGGTTTTCGGATGTGCGAGTCCCGAGCAGAAGAGAGTCAAATTCTATGATCGGGGAATGAATTATTACACCCAGGGAGAGTATCAGAAAGCTGATATTGAATTCAGGAACGCCATGCAGATCGACCCCAAGTATACCGATGCATACTTCATGGCTGGAATGGTCGCACTGAAGGAAAATAATCCCCAGAAAGCTTTCCGGTACTTCATGAAAACGGTTGATCTTGATCCTGAAAATATCGAGGCACAGATTGAACTCGGGAAGATTTATCTCACCGCCAATGCAATCGACAAGGCATATGAAAAGGTCAATCTGGTCCTTGCCAAAGATCCGGCAAACCAAAAAACCCGGTTGTTGCATGCAGCCCTGCTGATCAAGCAGGGTAAAGTCGGTGAGGCACAGGATATTCTGAATAAACTTGAGAAGGACGGGAATGCCACCCCGGACCTCTATGTTCTCCTGGCCAACACGAATGAAAAAACCGCTGATGAAAAGAGCGCCATTGCGGTTCTTGAGGAAGGAATCGCGAGAAATCCCGATTCGATTCTGCTCCTTAAACTGCTCGCCGGGAAATATTCGAACCTGAACGATAATGATCGGGCCACAGAAATCCTGAAGAACATCATTGAACTTGAACCAGGAAACCCGGGGCATAAAATTTCCCTGGCCCATTTTTTCCGGAAGATTAACAAAAAAGCTGAAGCGGAAGAGGTCCTGAATGCTTTTTTGCAAGAAGATCGGGAAAACGATAAGCACTGGTCCGCAGTATCCCAGTTCTACATCGGGGAAAACGACATGGTCCACGCCGAGGAAATACTTGAAAAAGCGATTCAACTGAACCCGAAAAGTTACACCCTGCGATTTCACAGAAAAGAGTTGTACCTGCAGCAAGGAGAGATCGATAAGGCCATTGAGGCGCTGAAGACCGCTCTTACCCTTGATGACGACCCGGCCAATCCTGGTAATATCAGGGCTCATACCGAGCTTGCGGAAATTTACTTTCAGCAGGGGGACCTGGAACTTGCGGAAAAACATGTTGCCAAAGCGGTGGAAGAAAATCCGAAAAGTATCATGGGGCGTTTCACCAAGGGCAACATATACATGGCCAGGGGGCATGGTGAAAAAGCTGTTTCGGAATTCCGCTATGTGGTCAAGGAAAAGCCGGATTTCGTAGAGGGGCATATTCGGCTGGCAAGCGCACATCTTAGCGACCGACAGGTGGAATTGTCCGAAAACGTACTTAAAAATGCCCTCGAAGAGGTGGGGAGCAATCCGAGCATATTGTTGATGTTGAGTTCGATTGCCAAAAACCGAGGTGATTATCAGAGCGCGGAAAAATATCTCGAAGAAGTTGTTACAATGGCGCCTGACAGGATAGAGCCTCTCCTGGAGCAGGCGGCATTGTATGTTCTGAACGGCAAGGAAAGTCAGGCCCTGCGCATCTACGAGGGCATGGTCGACAAGATGCCCGATTTTGAGAGACCCTATATCCCGCTGGCAAATATATACCTGAATCGAAAACAAAATGACAAGGCATTGAAGTATCTCGAAAGAGGCTACGAGAAAACGGGATATTCTCCGGTAATCCTTGACTATTTGGTCAAAATCCATACCGGGATGAAGAATTTCGGAAAGGCTGAAAAACTCTGTACCGACCGGCTGGCCAGCCATCCGGATGATGTTGCGGCGATGGATATTCTCGGTCGTCTCTATCTGGCCCAGAAAAAATATGATCCCGCTGAAAAGATGTTTCAGGGGGCGATTGCAAACAGACCGGACTGGCAGGAGCCCTACAACAATCTGGCAACCCTGTATCTCCGCCGGGGACAGACAGAGAAGGCGATCGGAAAATATCGCGAGTCTCTGGACAAGAATCCCGGCAACTCGGCGGCCTATTTCGCGCTGGGGGTCATCCATGAGCAGAACGGCGAAATCGACAAGGCGTTGCGGACCTATGAGGACGGAATGAAGGAGCTGCCCGGGAACTGGCTGTTGGCGAACAATCTTGCCTTTCTGCTGGTCGAATATTCAGACAGTAAAGAAGGTCGTGAGCGGGCCCTTGAAGTTGCCCGCACGGCACTCAAGCTGAACCCTGGATCGGCAACAGTCCTGGATACGGTCGGTTGGGTATATCACAAAATCGGTCAACAGGACAAGGCCAGAGCCCATCTGGAGGAAGCATTGCAGAAGAATCCATTGCAGCCCGTTCTGAACTATCACCTGGGCATGGTCCTGCATGCCAGTGGTGAAAGAGAACTTGCCCGCATGCGACTTAAGACTGCGATTGAAAGTGAACAGGATTTCCAGGGTCTGGAAGAAGCGAAAAAAATATTCAAGCTTCTCTCCTGAGCCTCCGGAATCAAAACATGAACTTACATACATTAGGAGATATCTGATGCAGCAAGGGTTTTTACGGTCAATCATCATGTTAATCGGCGTGGTCCTGATTGCTTCGGGAAATCCCGCTTTGGCGCAACCGGAAACGAATGTTGTCACTGCCGATGACACCGCAGGGGAGACAATGTATCAGCCCGGGGATTATCTCATCGGGGCCGGAGACCTTCTCAAGATCATGGTCTGGAAGAATGAAGAAATCTCTCGAAGCCTGCCGGTCCTGCCCGATGGAACGGTTTCTGTTCCATTAATCGGCAAGATGACCGCAGCGGGGAAAAAGGTTGATCAGATCGAAGAAGAGATCAGGAAGAGACTCGGAGTGTATATCAATGCCCCGGTTCTCTCGGTCTCGGTAGAGAAGGTGAACAGTTTACTGATCTATGTGATCGGCAGGGTCAATGCACCGGGGATGTTCATCCTGAACAACAATATCAATATCCTTCAGGCGCTGGCCATGGCCAGAGGGCTGACCCCCTTCGCCGATGAAGACGACATCAAAGTCATGAGGCACACCGCCGCCGGACTGCAGATCCTGGAATTTGATTATGGTGAGGTGGTCAAGGGTGAAAACCTCGAACAGAATGTGATGCTGACCAGAGGCGACACCATAGTCGTTCCATAACCCGATGAAAAAACTGATAATGCTCTGCGTCCTGTCTGCAATTACAACTTTACTTCCGGTGGAGGATGCCCGGGCCGCAGCCTATGAAATAACCCCGGGTGTTGAGGCCAGGGAAGAATACAACGATAATCTGATCCTGGACGGTGTCGATACCGAAGGCGATTATATCTCATCGGTGATCCCTTCACTCAAGGTATCCCTGAGTACTGAAAGAACTGAAGCGGTCCTGAGTGGAAAATTCGATGCATACTGGTATGCGGATCACGATGAATACAATGCGGTTGATCGACAGGCATCCCTCGATTTCAGTCATGCCCTGTCGCGGGTTCTCACAACAGGGTTTACCGCTGAATACAAAAAAGACTCGAAGATCGACAGAGACCTGGAACTGACCGGGATGACCACCGGGACAGCGGTCCGCGAAAAGGAAAAATATTCCACCCGCCTCGATTGGAATACTTCGGAAATATCAACGATTAATCTGACTCTGGCCTACGATGAGGAAGATTATGACGATCCGGAGTATGTCGATTTTGTCTCAAGGTCGGTTTCCACCGGTTGGGCGCACGGCATCAGCAACCTGATCAACAGCACCGTTGGACAGGTTGCATGCACGTATACTGAATATGACTACCGGAACAGCACGATCTCCAATTCGCTGTTGTCGCTGGGGCTGGCCCATCAGCTCAATGAGCTCTGGGACCTTGGTTTCTCCCTGGGCCCGAATTACATCAGGACACATTACGGCACGGACAACGAAGAGCTTGAGGAAAAGTGGGGGACTTATATCTACGGTACTTTAAACAGGAAGGGTTTCTATAATAAATTTTCATCCGTTCTTTCCCGGAGTGAGGAAGCGGTTTCAGGACGTGACGGTACGGTCGACAGAATCACCTTCAAGCTTCTTTACGAACATAGACCCGCGAAGAAAATCCGGTACGGTGGAGTCTTCAGGTACTATCGCAACCGGAGCGATACCGGCTTTCATTCCCGCGATGTCAATGAACATCATTACCACGTGACTCCGCGCATATCGTATGAGATCAGGGACAACGTATTCGTGGAGGCGTCATATCTCTACACATTCATCAAGGACAAGGACGAAAGTCTCGACAAGGAACGAAATCAGGTCGCGATCAGACTTTACTGGTCGATGCCGGTTATTGGGCGGTTCTAAATATCTGAACCGTGGAAAACTCATCATCAACTTTTGGGGGAAGTTTTGGAAACTCTGAACATGAAATCATTGAAAGACTACCTGGCAATTCTGAAAAGAAGGAAATGGAGCCTGGCCATTCCTTTTTTCGTCATTCTCACCTGCTCGATACTGGTGGCGCTGTTTACTCCCCGAGTCTATAGAGCAACGTCCACCATCCTCATCGAGCAGCAGGAGATCCCGTTGGAATACGTGATGACGACGGTCACCAGTTTTGCCGAGCAGCGCCTGCAGGTGATCAATCAGAGGATCATGAGCGCGACCAGGTTGATGGCGATCATTGATGAGTTCGGTCTTTACGAAGACCTGAAAGATACCTGGACGAAAGAGGAGATTATCGAGCAGATGCGTGACGATATCGAGCTTTCGCAGGTCGATGTTGAAGTCGTTGACCGGCGAACGGGCCGACCAACGATTGCGACCATTGCATTCACCCTCTCCTACCAGGGGAACGACAACCCTGAGAAGATATACCGCGTTGCCAATGTCCTCGCATCTTTGTACCTGGAGGAAAACATCAAGGTCCGGGAAAAGCAGGTCCGGGAGGCGAGCGAATTCTTTGAAGACGAACTCACGCGGGTGAAAGCGGATCTTGCCCGGATGGAAGACACGATTGCGACCTTCAAGGAGGACCATGTCAACGAGCTCCCGGAACTTTTCCAGGTGAACATGCAGAGTATCAATAATGTCGAATTGAATATTGAACGAACTCTGGCGAGGCTCAGCAGCCTCAAGGAACGGGAGGGGGAGTTGCAGATTCAGCTGGCTTCAGTAGATCCGATACTTGAGGACAAGAGACGGCTTGAGGAACTTCAGGATAAGCTGCTCCACCTGCAGACGACTTTTTCAAAGGAATATCCCGATGTGATTTTATTGCGCGCTGAGATCACCGAACTGGAAGAACAACTTGAGCAAAAACTGAGCGACAAGGAAGCTGTGGGTCGACCGGACAACCCCGTCTATATCAACTTTGCAACCCAGCTCTCCGGAATCCGGACGGAGATCGGTTCACTGGAAAGGCAGATGACGGAGTATGAAAAGCAGAAGAATGAGTTCAATCGTCGGCTTGCCGCAACCCCGGCGGTGCAGAGTCAATATCAGGCCCTTCTCGGCGAAAGAGACAATACCCGGACCAAATATGACGATTTGATGGGCAAGTATATGGAGGCGAATGTTGCCAAGGGGCTTGAAAGAGAGCACAAGGGCGAAAGGTTCACCCTGATCGATCCGGCAGTGGTCCCTGAAAAACCCTACAAGCCAAATGTCTGGATGATCATTTTCATAGGTGTTGTCGTCGGGGGTATTACCGGCGTCGGGCTGGCTGTTTTCCGGGAACAGACGGACCCCAGCATCTGGAACATTGATTCGCTCACTTCATTGACGGATATCCCGGTACTGGCGATGATCCCGCAAATTGTGACTCAGGAGGATGCAAAACATTATAAAACCAGGAAATTGAATCTCGGCTTGGCGGTTCTGGTAATCGGTGTCTGCAGCTTACTTCTGGTTCATTTCTTAGTGATGGATATTGATATCGTGATGGCGAAATTTATGCGGCGTGTGGCCATATAGAAAAGGTCAAGCGCAGTAAACCGGAGAATCATTGACAGGCATATCCAAAATAATCGTGACAAAGGACGGAGAGAATGAAAATTCAGGCAACACTTGATAAGGCAAAGGCGAATCGGGGCAACATGTTTGCAGAAACACCCGGGCAAAAGGCAGCAGGCGGTGAAGACGGATCGGCATTTGACGCGGTGGTGAATCTGCCGGAATACAGTAAATCCCGCCACGTTCGCTTTGTTCCGGATGTCCTCGAGAAGAACCGGTGCGTCAGCATTTTCCCCGATGCCGAGGCAACGAATTCCTACAAGATGCTGAAAAAACAGATTCAGCAGAAAACCGAGGGGGATCGCAAAAATACCATCATGATCACCGGGGTGAGAGAAGGTGACGGCTCCTCCCTGACCTCGGCTAACCTGGCCGTGACCTTTGCCAGGGAACTCCATCAGACCGTCCTGCTGGTTGATTGCGACCTTCGCAGCCAGAAGATCCATAAATGCTTCGGGTATGAATCACGGATGGGTCTTGCCGATTATCTGACGGATAACAAGGCCCTTTCCGAACTCATCGTCTGGCCGGGGATAGAAAAGCTTACGGTCATCTCAGGCGGCCAAGATCTTCCTGACAGCACCGAATTTCTCGGATCAAAACGAATGGGACACCTGGTTGATGAAATGAAGAACAGATACGAGGAACGTTATGTCCTGTTTGATGTGCCGCCGGTGCTGGACAGGGCTGATGCCTTAGCATTTTCCCCCTTTGTTGACGGCATTGTTATGGTTGTTTCCGTCGGCAAAACATCACGCAGGGACATCAAGAGGGCCCTCGGGCTGTTCGACCGGGAGAAAATTATCGGTCTGGTCCTGAACCGGATAACGCATTGAGCCGGATGCCCCGGAAAGTGCAGTTTGTCGCTCAGTATACAACAACCATGATCAGAACCGGTTCATCGACTCGATTCGCAATGAATTCTCGCTGGAGGCCGACGAACCCGGCAAGGTGAAAAAACTGGAAATCATTCACGACTTTCTCCGGCGAAGATACAAGGGTGGTGCGGCAACATTTCTGATCATTGATGAGAACCGGAGCCTTGCGGATGATCTCCTTGAGGAGATCAGGATGCTTTCAAATCTCCAGGAAGGGGGGCAGCATCTGCCCAACATCATCCTGGTGGGACAGCCGGGACTGAGAATGAGGGTAGACAGCCGGAAATTTTTGCACCTCTCCCAGCGGATTTCTGTCCGCTTTCACTTTACAGCAGAGACATTTGCTTCTGAAAAAACAGTGTACTCCGAGGTGGTCAAGTAATCCCCGCTGCCTCTATTGTTTTGTACCCCTGTTCCCTCCCCGGCATCACCGAAGCATCCCTGAATTCCTGCGGATAATTCTTCCTCTTCCCTGCCATTGCCCACTTCCTCGTGTGGATCTCCTCCACTCTTGAGAAAGTGTCTGTTTATTTCCTGCCGCAGCAAAGGGTCCTCCGAGCTTGCCGAGGGTTAGAACGGACAGAAAATTAACGATAAATGTTCAGAACGTTAACCAATATTGAACACAAGGAAGATAGAAATGAGTCTCATAGCCTGTCTACTCGTTGCGATAACTGAATCTTATAATGCCGCACAAGCCTATTGGGACAACCGTATGAAAATTTATGTCGCTGGTACTCGAGGAGTTCCGGATATCCCGGGAGGAGTTGAGAGTCATTGCCAAAAACTCTATCCGTTGCTTTTCAAAATGGGCCATGAGGTTATCGTGGCCAACAGGTCGTCTTATGTCCGGAAAGATCTCAGGGAGTGGTCCGGGATCAGACTGGTAAGGATTTATGCGCCCCGGATCAAGGCATTAGAGGCCATTGTCCACACCTTTCTCGCTGTCCTCCACGCTCGCCTTGTCAGCCCCGACATCCTGCACCTCCATGCGGTCGGACCGAGTCTTTTTGTGCCACTGGCCAGACTCCTCGGACTGAAGGTTGTGGTAACCAACCATGGTCCCGATTATGACCGGCAGAAATGGGGGGCGCTGGCCAGGAAAATATTGAAGTTGGGGGAATATCTAGGAGGGCGTTTTGCCAATGAGGTCATCGTTATTTCCAGGGTGATAGCCGGTATTGTCAGTGATCGATGCAACAAGGAAAGCAATCTCATCTGGAATGGGGTCGAGGTCAGGGGAAAAAGTCATGATACCGGTTTCCTGAAAAGCATCGGGGTGGAACCTGAAAGGTATATCCTGGCGGTGGCGAGGCTTGTCCCCGAAAAAGGGTTGACTGATCTTGTTGAGGCGTACGGGAAACTTGATACGGTCTGTCGGCTGGTCATTGCCGGCGATGCCGACCATGGCTCGGATTATAGCGCCGCCTTGAAACGGCGCGCTGCAGAGGACGGCAGAATTGTGATGCCCGGATATGTGACCGGCGACGACCTGAATCAAATATTCAGTCATGCCAGGCTGTTTGTTCTTCCTTCATATCATGAGGGGCTGCCCATTGCATTGCTGGAAGCAATGAGCTACGGACTGCCGGTCCTGGTTTCCGACATTCCGGCCAACATTGAAGTCGGTCTCGAACAGGACCGGTATTTCAGGACCGGGGATGTCGATAATCTGCGAGAAATGATGGCCGCGCATCTTGAGGTTGCGGTGCGCGAATCGGAGAGGGCGGAAATGATTGATCAGGTCAGGCGGTGCTATAACTGGCGCCGGATTGCCCACCAGACTCTGTATGTTTATGAGAAAGCGCTCTCAAGGCCCTGCCTGGGAGAACAGGCTGTTTTATCGTAAACTCAACTTTCCGACTTGCCTGATATGGTATTGGTTTGCGGTCATGAAATGGCTGAAATACGACGATGGTGATCAGAATTAAATTTGAGGGCTGTTTTGAAATCCCAAGTACCCGTCGAGAAAAAAAATCTCGTTGAAATGCTTTTTCCCGGCCTCATCTTCCTGTCGTTTGCGGTCGGTTGCTGGTCGTCAATTGAGAAACTCCTTGTTCGCTGGAACACCGGCGATGACGACTATTGTTTTCTGGTCCTGCCGTTATTCGTCTATCTGTGCTGGGAAAAGAAAGATCATTTTCGGTTCAACGAGTTTTCGTGGTGGCCACCGGCGGTCATCCCGGCGCTCACCGCTGCGCTCTTTATTTTCATCGGCGAACTCGGTTCGGTGGAGACGCTCCTCTATGTTGGGTTATGGATGGGCATGGTCAGTGTTGTGGCGCTCCTCTACGGAAAAAGAATCGGGAATCTTGTTTTTCCCCTGGTGATCCTGTCATTTATTGTCCCGCTTCCTCCGTATATCAATAAGATGCTGACCTTCAATCTGAAGATGATCTCAAGTTCCCTTTCAGTCAATCTGCTGCGGCTGACCGGCACCAGTGTCTTCCAGGATGGCAACATCATTGATCTTGGGGTGCAGCAACTCCAGGTGGTCGATGCGTGCAGCGGTCTTCGCTATGTGATGCCGATGTTTCTGATGTCATTGCTGATCGGACATTTCTTTGTCAGCGGCTGGTGGCGGCGGGCAATAATTGTGGCCCTGGTACTGCCGATATCAGTGGGCATAAACAGTATCAGGATTCTGGTGACCGGTGTTCTGATCGTAAACGGGCATGCGGAACTGGCTGAGAATTTCTTTCACGATTTTACCGGACTGCTCATATTTCTGAGCGGGGGGATCGGCCTCTTCTTCTGCGCATTGCTTCTTAAAAAGATCGGGTCGGAGCAGAAAGTGGTCCCCACAGCGGACAAGGGTGGGCGTAACCGCAGTCTCTCCCTGAAATCAGCCTTGACCGCGATCTTCCTCCTGATATTTCTCGGCAGCGGATTCATGTTGCAGAGGGTCCCCCATCTGTTGACGTCTCCGGAAAGGAAAATGTTTGACGACTTCCCGATGGTGGTTGGGGAATGGGAGGGGGAGCGCCGGTATCTCTCCAAGGAAATCATGAACGAGCTGTGGGCGGATGACTATATCAACGGTGTTTTCACCAGGAAGAAGGACCCCCGGCAAAAAATATATCTCCTGATTCCCTACTACCGGTATCAGGGAACACGCCACACCGCTCATGCGCCGCAGTCCTGCCTGCTCGGAGGCGGGTGGTCGATGGTGGATTCCGGAAACGTGGGGGTTAAGGTAACCGATGACCAGATGATCACCATCAGAACCATGACCCTTAAGAAAGATGACTACAATATGCTCGGATCCTATTTCTTCTTGTCCGGCGGCAAGATCATCACGAGCCCCTGGCTTCATAAGGTGCATCTGATCTGGAGCGCAATGACCAGGAGCCGGACCGATGGCGCTCTTGTCAGGGTTGAGGTGGTCGGGGCCGAGGACCTCAATGAGTCGCGGGACGCCCTCGACGGTTTTCTGGTCTCACTCTGGCCTTTGCTCGCAGAGTATGTGCCTGACTGATCAGGCCTGGCCCCAAAAAAAATACAGAAAACAGAAGGAGCAGTGAGTGCATGTTCAGAAAGACCCTGTATTTGTTGGTATTGTTGATGGCTTCGGGCTGTGCAATGGAGAAGACCTATTTCGTTTATGAACGACCAGAGGCCGATATCTGTTTGGGTGAAGGGAACCGGGAGATGGTCCTGGTCGATTCCGCAGGAGATTCATACTCGGTCTACCGTTCACGGACCAGTTTATTCATTGCCGGGACCGAGGAGGGAAGGACGCAGCTCCTGGAAGATGGAGTCTTCGCAAGCAGCAGAAAGCTTGACAAGGCGGGGCCGCTCGGGGAAACGGTTTTTATTGAGGCCGATGAAAACGATCCCTCCCTGTTCTCCCGATTGGAAAACACTTTCAACGAATCACCCAAGCTGCTCAAGCATTGGTCCGATTCATATTTTTTCTGGAAGTATCATGAACGTTTTTTCGTGATCGGGAACTTCTATACCAACAGGATGTTTGCCTCGTTGAAGCATCTCCCGTACACCAAAACGCTTTTCGATGCCGGACCAAACGGTGAGACCGTGGTTTTCGAGGTCAACGTGAAGGACCCTGACTTTGTCACCAGGCTGGTCGAGGAACATCAACTGCGCAACCCGGAACTGATCATCAGTTCGTGTGCCGACTATTTTGTCTGGCGCTACCGAAATAGGCTGTACGTTCTCGGCTCGGTGAAGAGCAGCAACAGCTTTGAAACCATGAACTTCCTCAGGCACAGCAAGGCCTATCTCGGGGCCGGGCCGAATGGGGAAACCGTGGTCTTCGAGGATGACAAGAGCAATCCCGCATTGCTTGAGCGCCTGACCGGGAGGTTCTTCAAAGAAATTTGTGAAGACCGGTCGGAATAACCGATTCATTCAACAGTTCGACCAAAATGGTTTTAAGCCCGGACATTTTTTTTCCGTAGCGTTCTTCCGGCCGAGGCTGCGATCAGTCCGCCGAAGGCGAGAATTCCCCAGATGGGCAACATTGGTATCTCGTCGTAAGTGTATGGCTCAAGCGCTGCATAAAGGTCCAGGCGCGGAGTGGTGACGCCGCTTTTCGGATCGGTCACCGGGATCCCGGTCAGGACCAGACGGTATACCGCATCGGAGGTGCTCAAACCGGGAAAGGCCGATTTTACTATGGCCAGCGCACCGGCTACATGGGGAGCGGCCTGCGAAGTCCCGCCCATAGTGGAACCTCCGGCAGTGATCAAGGCTCCCGGGGCCAGGATGTCGAGGTAGGAAGCGCTGTTCGAGAAGCATGGGACCTGGTCGGCTTGTGTTGTGCTGTCGGTGCAGACTGACCATTGTCGCCCTCCGATATTGTTGTCATAAACGGCGCCGACGGAGACGATGTCCGGGGTACAGGCCGGTCGCGACAGGCCGTTGGTATAATTCTCGTTGCCGGCTGAGGCGACCAGAATGATTCCCGCCGCTGTCGCCGATTGGGCCGCAGAAACATAGGGATTGGTGAAGCGGTTGGAACAGGCCGTGGCATATTCGACCCCGTTGCCGAGGCTGATGTTGAGCGCCGCGATGTGATAGGTGGTCTGGTTTTCAATGGCCCAGTTGATGGCGCCGAGGACGTAAACGTCCGATGATGACAAACCGTCAAAAACGTCAAGCGCGATGACCCCTGTCTTATCCGCTGTTCCGACAACGATCCCGGCCACATTGGAACCGTGGCCATGGGCGTCCGGAGTATGGTCTTCCGGCGCGATGTCCACATTGGCGACCACCCGGCAGTCGGCCGGCACTCCCGGCGCAGTGCATGATCCGAAAGCGGACCGGGTGAAATCAACCCCGGTATCGACTATCCCGACGGAAGTGTTCTCACCGGTGAAACCGTAATCGAATGTCGAGGGTCGACGGAGAAGGGGGATGCTTTCCGCAAGGTGCAGGTGAAGAGGGGTGTTTTCAAAGACCGCCTGCACGCCCGGTATAGTATCGAGTGCCTGCAAGGCCTCAAGAGAAGCAAATTCCAGATGGGACAGCGGCAGCTGGGAGTAGTCTCTCAATGTCCGGAATTTGCCGGGCGGCAGCTGTTGCAACGCGTTCAGTTTGACCTGTTTCAGCCTCATTTTGCGAAGAGATCTCCCGGCGGGAGAACGGGGACTCTCTACGCCCGTATCATCAAAAAGAACTATGAGGTCCCTGATCTCTCCGTCCGTTATCCGCTGAATGACCTGCGGTGGAAACTTTCCGGAAAACTTGAAGGTATTCATTGCGGCATGTCCCGGGTAAACCTTGCCGGAAAGAAGGATGAAGAGCGTGCAGGTTACGGAGATCAAGATTTTTGCCTGCATTGTTTCAGTTCCCCGACCGGTTCCTGAATCTGCCGGCTTGAATGGCCGGAACAACCGGCAGAATCGCGGTTATGAAAGAGAGCGCCGGGCGGCCGCCCCCGTTCAGGAAGTGCATCCAGAGGACCGACGGTGAAACCTGAACGTTTCCGTCCGGAATACGGCTGTGCAGAAGCTCCTCCATGCTGCCGAGCAGAACCGGCGGTATATCGAGGCACTGGACCAGAATAAAGCCCGTGAGAAGCGCTGCAAAAAGCGGACATTTCCCAGGCAGGGAAGTGAGCGATGTGGCGCCTATGGTGAGAAACACCACAAGGTGCTGCATGGCGTTGCCGGCAAGGGTTGAGCCGGTGAGAACCGTTCCGGGGAAAAATTGTGGAGACCGTTCCGGAAAGGGAGCGATCAGCTCTGCCTTCAAGCAGATGCTTTGTTCAATTCCGTTGTTCTGCACATATAAAGAGACGGCCTGGAAATGGTCGGTGAACAGGGGCAGAACCGATTTATACAATGGGAGAAATATCTGCACCATGAGATCCCCGGCCACAAAAGTTGCCAGGAGCGCCAGGGGGAAAAATATGAGAACCTTTCCGGTGAGGGTATTCTCTGCCGGGGACGGTATGCGATCAGGCTGCATCGGTCTCAACGGGGGTGACATTATCGGACCACCAGAGAAAATAAAGGGTGCCGATGGCAAGAATCAGGGTCGGCCAGACATAGCCGTGCAATAGTGAAAAGAGAGGCTTTTGTTGTCTGAGAGTGAAAAAAAGGGAGACAACCCGCATGAGGTTTAGGCTCTCCATGAGGAGCAGGCCTGCCGATACCCCGACAAGCTTCTTCCACAACGAAGCCTGGTAAGAGAGGATGCCACAGGTAATCAGCAGAAATCCTTCGATCCCCTCACAGCCGTTCAGAATTTTAAGGCCGGTATTTCTGGACAGAATCTGCAGACCGCTGACGAGGATTTTTTCATCGGGGATCAGGATCCCGATCAGAAAGGCGCCAGGTTTGACGGTGATCAGGTGAATGAATGACAGGTATGTCCCGGACCCTCGTATCGAGGATATGAACAGGAGCTGGAAGAGGATGAAAAGGCAAAGGAAGATGCCAAGAAAAGTGAACCATTGCTTTTTCATGGGCATCCCCGTTCATGGTCTTAAAACAGCTTCCGGCTGGTGGAGTGAGGCCGCTCGAATGGCCTGGGAACGGTTTTCAATTTCATCCAGCCGGAGCTGAGCCAGGATCTGATACCGATCATACTTTTTGTCGCCGAAGGTGCTGATGATCTCCCTGTAGGTGAGCAGGGCATCGGTTTTGTCGGAATAGGTCATCTGGACATCAGCGTATTGCATCATCATCTCGAACAGTCGACGGTTCCCCATTTCCACGTTGTCCCCGGTGTGTTTCCAGCGGTGATAGGAGATGCCTTCCGGGTAATATCGCTGCAGCTCATGAAGTTTCCGTGCCCGCTCAACATAGAGCTTTGCTTCAGAGATCACATGGGGAATTTTCTTCAGGCAGACTACATCATTGGCGAGAACGAACCCTTCAACCAGATCATTGAATTCCAGGTGTAATTCGGAAATTGTCTTATGGATTCTGGTGGATTCACTGATGACGGGATCCGAAGAGAGCAGGCTTTTGTTCATCCCGGCGCAGCCGCTGGATAAAATGGAAACGAGCAAAAGTGATGCAGTGATTTGTATCAACCCGAGACTCTTTTTAAGCATTTGTTCACTCCGATGATTGTTTGCAATGAATCGTACTGCCGGAATATTAATTTTCAGTTAAAAGTGAATGAAATTTCACCATCTCCACGTTCTTTAAAATGACGGGGCGCCCGCTTATTTCTCGAGTGTTTCGAGTTCCTTGACGTAGGCAAGGAGGATATCCTTGTCGTGCTGCACCTGGCGGGGGTCTTTCAATTTGGTCCATTCCGCATACCATTTATCCGAATAGCCACTCTTGATATTCTCTTCCAATCGGGCGATCTGGCTGTAGATGAAGTTGATCCGGTTGGTGGTCTTCTGATCGGTCGGGTCCTCTTCCGGAAAATCGATCGAGATGTCCGGAACCTCATGGTTTGTGGCCGGAACGGCCGATTTTTCCCGGAAGGAAGCGGCCAGGGTTCCCGACGAAAAGGTTGTGGCGGATGTCCGGCCGGGGCTCAGTGCGGTAGACGGATCGGCATTGGTTCCGGTGGGAACGGCGGAAACGAGAGGGGTCGACACCCCGGTCAGCCGGGCGTGCCGGTTTCCGGCCTCTGTCGAGGGATGACTCCGGAGAACGGCGGCGGTTTGCGGCTTTCCCGCCCCGGAGAATGTCCGTCCGGGTTTTCCCGGTTTTATTTGCCCCGTCATCTCCGGAATGTTCCCGTCATAAGAGGGGGCGAAGGCGTCCAGTCTCCCCCCCCGATCGTTGAACGGGAACACGACCACGAAGTTGTATCCTTTCAAAAGGCTGTTGAGGACCTGGGTGATTGTCCAGTCCTCTGCCCGAATTGATACCCGCTCGTGATTGAATATCCGGGTGTCGGTATATATTTCGATATCCGTCAGACCGGCGAGTTCTTCCAGGAGTGAAATTAGCGGGGCTGAATCAGCTGCAATGTCAATGAGATTGTTGCTCACAGCCATCTGCAACGCATCTTCCGAGTGGTTGGTCCGGTGGGGTTTGCCATGCGCGCCAGGCCCCGGAATGAGCAGGGTTACAAGGAGAAAGGCGCCAATGGATAGATATCTCTTCATCTTTCGTTCTCCGTCCGGATTGAAACCGGAACCGGTCAACCCGGGCTATTGTTCCAGTCTTTCCCGGTCGATCACGTCCCGGTACTCCTGGACCAGCTGTTCGAGTTCGACCATCTTTCGGCCGGTAAAAGGTTCAGTGGTCGTTATCGCCTTGACCACGCCCTTGTTCTTGTATTGTTCAATCAGTTCCTCGCCAAGATCGGCCAGGGCGTTGTTGTTCCTCCGGCAGCGTTTGTGCAGGTGCTCTTCCCGGTTCAGCGAGGACTGGAGGATCGCCTTTCTTTCGGTGAGTTCGGCGATCGTGTCGTTTCTTTCCAGAAGCTCTTTTCTGCTCTTTTCCTGGAGTTCGAGATACTGGGTTTTCAGGGTGGCAAACCGTTCCTTGTGCTGTTCAATGACTTCGCTATACCGTGTTTTGTTTTCCTCGATCCGTGCATTCAACGACTCGATCTGAACAGCCAATTTGCTTTTCTCAGTTTCCAGGCCGGCAATATCCGTCTGCAGGGCGGCGATCCGGCTCTCCGCCAGCTGTTTTGTCCGCAGCATTCCCTCGGCCAGGGCGCGTTCGGTGCTGTATTTCTTTTTCAGAAGATCTGCTTTGGCTTCGGATTTATCCAGTTCATGCCGCAGGGTGTTATTCCCCTGTTTGAGGGTATGGTTCCCGTAGCCGAGATAGCCGATGCCCCAGATATTTATTGCCGCAGCAAGTATCCAGATGATGATTTTTTTGGTCCGGGTCATTTTTCAGCTCGTAATAGAAGTAGTCGTGGATTGAGACAGCCGATCATCAGAATCTGGCATTGAGGTTGACCTGCAGGGTATCGACCGAAAACTGCGGACCGGCGATTTCATCACTGGTGAGCCATTTTCCCGAAAACCAGAAGTTCGGCGCGAGACCGACATCCAGGCCGATTGACCACCCTTTGGCGTTGGTCCCTCCGAGGTGAAAGTCGGAGTCGGTGAAGGCATCAAGGACCGCGTCCGCTTCGAGATACTTATAGGTAAAGGTGGTTTTCCAGTCGCCGAGTTCCCGCATTTTCAGATGTCCGGCAGTGAAGACGAACTGGTACCCCTCGATTTCTTCCGGAACCGAAAGCCCCGTCCTGGCGAGGATTTCCTCATGGTCGTAGGCGAGGTTCTTTACATAGTTGCCGGTCAATATGATATGGACCGGCTCGAAAAGGCTGATATCCAGGGATGAGATGATATCGAGTTCGTCATAATCCATGGCGAGGGCGATTTTGACATTGTCGTTGCCGGGGAGCGGATTGATGTCAAATATGGCATTACCCTTCTGCTGGAAGGGTGGTGCGGTATAATCGTTCAGGGTGTTGCCCGCGGTATTCATTTTTCCTTCGATATTATGGTAATCATAGTATCCGACTCCCAGGGTGAAGGTGAAGAAAGACAGCTTTTCATAGGAATAGCCGACCTGCCCGGCGAAAAGCCATTTGTCCTTCTGGGTCAGTTCAACTTCCTGAAGGGGAAAGGTGCCGAGATTGATATAGGTTTTTGAGGTCAGGGTCACCGGGATCATTGCAGTAGTCGCGAGACCTTCGAAATGCAGATCACCGTCCCAGACAAGATCGGTTGCCATAAAGGGATTCGGCATTCTCCCGCCCTGGAAATGCCAGTCGCCGGTCCAGAGATTTGTCTCAGGAACAAGGTCCCATTTCAGGTAGGCGCGATCAAGGGTAAGCGAGTCTTTGTTGGAATAGTCTCCAAGGGTGTCGTTTGTTGAAACCGGATCGCTCTCGTTGCCGGTTGCAAGTCTTATCTCGGTCGTGACCTGATTGTTGATCTTGCCGGTAACGCCGAGCCTCGACCTGTAGCGGAAACGGTGTCGGTCATGGGTGCTGTTCAGCGGGGTGGTTGGCTCACTTGGCGAGAGAAAATCCGCATTGCTGTCGGCAAGGTAGTCCGCCTGGTAACGGAGCCTGATGTCACCAGCAATCTTCAGCCTTTTCGCCCAGCCGGGAACAGAGGAGGTATAGGCCTCTACTTTTATCTCCCGTGCCAGCTCGTCTTTGATCTCGTTTTTGATCTTTCGGCCGACATCTTCCTCGATATTCCGGACCACATGATCGGTGATCTCTTCCAGATAACGGTCGGCGTTGGTGATCACCGGGGTGACGGCCTGAGCCTGGCCGCCACTGTTGCGCAGGATCAGCTTTTCAGCCTCCTGGTCGCTGATGATATTTTTTTCCTTCAGCAGTTCGATCAATGCGTGAGGATCAAGGGCGTTTTTCTCATTTTCAGCGCCATTGGCCAAGGTGAATACCATCAATAAAGAGAGGCCTGCAACAAGACCTCCGACAACCAGCTTGTGATGAAACATTTGCTTTAGCGCTCCTTGGTAGTTTTGTAAAATCAGCTCTTTGAGGAGATGCTGAATTTCATGGTTTTCGGCATTCCGGGCGGTGGCGGCTCGCTGATCTCGGCGGTCTGCAGGGTATTTTCAACAGCGGCGTCCATCTTCCGGTTGCCCGATGGGCTGATGATCCGGTAATCGATGATCCGACCGTTCCCGTCGATGGTCACTTTCACAGTTGCCTTAAATTCTCCGTCGGGAAGACCGCCGGCCTTCTGGATGATCTCGTTGAAAATTTTTTGCAGGTCGGTGCTGTAGAGGCTCGTGTACCATTTGTACACCTCCTCACTGCCACCGATAATCGACTGGCCTCCTTTCTTGGCGCGCAGACCGAAATTATCACCACTGCCGGTGGCATCCGTATCAAGGCCGAGTTCATCGCTTGACGGCATGTCCTCCATGGAGTCGTCGATCTCGTCGGCGACCGCCTCTTCCGGTTTTTCTTCGATAACCTCCTCCTTTTTCTCAGGTTCGGGAGGCGGTTCGACCTTCGGGGGAGGCGGTGGAGGCATCAAGGTTACCACCTGGATACGGCGCTTGTCCTGCCGACGGTCATCGACCATCAGCTGTTTGAGCGCCAACCCGCTCAGCACGACGAGCAGGATGGCGATGCCGCCGGCCATCAGCCAGATCTTTCGTTTGCCTTTTTTTTGTTTTTTCGTATCCATCGAATCCGCACTGTCCCCGTCGGGCTTACTTGACGATATTCTGGGTCACCAGACCCAGCTGAGAGATTTCGAGCCTCTGGATCACATCCAGGACCGCAATTATTTTCCGGTACTGGACTTCGGCGTCTCCCTTGACGATCACCGGCAGGTCGGGATCGGCGGCCTTGTACTGGCGAAGCGCCGATTCAAGCTGGTCGATGGTTACCGGATAGGCATCAAGATATATCTGGCCGCCGGACTGGATAGTGATCGCCTTGGTCTTCGGTTTCTCAAGACTCGGAGTTTCGCTCGCCTGCGGCAGGTTGACCTTGATGCCTTGAACCGAGGCGGTGATCGCGATGATAAACACCACGAGCAGGGTCCAGGCGAGATCAAGCAGCGGGGTGACGTTGATCTCGTCGTAGGCCTCATTGTCGCTATAGACATTTCTTCTTCGCATCATCAGCCTCCGTGATACTCGTCAACAATCAGGATGAACTCTTCGAGGAATATGTTGACATCGGAGGTCAGGTCCTTGATCTTGCCGGTCAGGTAGTTGTAGCCGAAGAGGGCCGGGATGGCGATGATCAGGCCGAATACGGTGGTCGCCAGGGCCGAGGCGATACCCGGGGCGATGGCCATAATGCTTGCTTCACCGGCTTCCGCCATCGCGGCAAAGGTATTCATGACGCCCCAGACCGTCCCCAGCAGACCGAGGAACGGACCGCCGGAAATAGCCAGGGTCATGACCACCATCCACGAGTTGAAATTTTTTATCTCCCTGATGTAGCCCTTTTCAAGACTCGCCTTGAAGGTGTTCATTTCCTTATTCGTCAGGATATGACCGGCAGTCTCCTCTTCCTGCCGGTTGCCGAAGATATGCTGCAGGGTTTCACAGCCGGAACGGTAGATCCGATGGAGCGGCGAATTGTCGAATTCCGCAAATTCACCGTCGAGGCAATACAGGCCGCCGTGATGGTCGAATTTGTTTTGGAATGCGTCATTGTCCTTGTTGGACAGGTAGATGAAAACCGCTTTAAAGATCAGCACCGTCGTGCCGAAGATTCCGAGCAGAGAGAGAATGCCGATGATCAGCCAGCCGTCGAGGCTGATGTTCCTGGCGATGGTCATCAGGTAATAGGACGGCATGTAACTTGCGCCTTCCCCGACGAGCTCCATTCCCCAGGAAACGAGCTTCGCATCCGGACCCTGGTTCGCATACTGCAACATGTGCCAGGACTGGGTGCGGACCACCGGGCCGATATGCACTTCGTCGAGATCTCCGAACAAAGAGTCGGCGCCGTCGGCGGAAGAGCCGATAAAAAGGTCCTGTTTGATCGCGGGGAGGGGGAATGAAAATTTCTCGGAAGCGATTTCTCGACCGTTCAGCAGGAGGCTGAGTTCCTTGTTCGGTTGTGCGTTTACCGCGATATGATTCCAGGCCCCCGGTTCGAGTGGGGCGGCAGCGGAGGCGGTCGCCCTGGATTTGCCTCTGATGATCGCGGCCGTGATGGTGTCGCCGCTGATCGCAACCTTTATTTCATTGCCGCCTTCAGTTGTGTGCAGAAGCGTTGCCTCCTTCTGGGGCTGGTGAACCCTGAGCCATGTCGAGAACGAGAAACCTTTGGCGAGATCGGTTTTCTCGCTCCACGGCACAACGATCCCGTTGCCGCTACCATACAGGGAAACGCCGTTGCCGATGATCGAAGGAAGAGACTGACCGCCATTGAACCGTTTTGCATGGCTGCCGTTCGGGGAGGAATCCTGCGGAAGGCCTTCGCTTTCCGAGAGATGGTAGACCGCGCCGAATCCTTGTCTGAAGATGCCGGCGGGATCTTCGGCCGGTTCCGCCTTTTCATTTCCGTAATAGAGCCAGAGGTGGTTCTTGTCCGACGAACCGCTGATCTTCGGTACTTTGACCCAGATCAAAGCGATCTCGTCGATGGTGTCATAGGTGTCGATCTGGTAGGCAAGAGATGTCTGTTCATCGGCAGCGACAAAGCGAAGGTCGGCGCCGTTCTGTTTTGCCTTGCTGAAATCAAAATTGCCGCTGTGAAACCTGAGCAGCATCGGCGCGTCAAGAGACGCTTCCTCGATCGGGTGGCCGTTCCGGCTGGTATCGAAAGTGATCTTTTTTCGGAACTGCCACTCTTCGCTCCACCAGGCCTGGGCCGAATCAGTGAGAAAGAAGAGAGAGATGAAGGCCGTCAGAACGGCGGCAGCGTACTTTATCGAGTTAAATCTTTTCATTCATTTCCTCATTAGGATTAGCTATTGAATCTTCGAAGCCGACAAATTTTACGAGAAAGAGTTTCAGTTTCAGGTCCTCGGTCAGGGCCTCCATGGATTTGGCAAACTCGCCATCGGAGTAGCCCAGAATATCGTTGTCATTTGCACCCTTATCGGCTTCAGAAGCCGTCGTGCTTGCGGTCATGACCCCGATGCCCGGTCCTGCCTCGGTTGCCACCGGGACCCCTACGGAACCCTGTGAGAAGCTGATGTTTTTTGCGTTTAAAATCTGGGTTGCGGCGAGGAGAACATTCCGCCCGGCAATTCCCGCCTCGCCGGCATCGATCACCCCGTCCCAGGCCACCAGGATGATGTCGCCCTCTTCAGGGGATGGAATCGAGCCCGCTCCGTCCGGGTCAAAGGTCAGGGCGCGGATGCCGCTGCCCACTGCGGGCGGATTGAAGATCTCGACCAGGGTTCCGGTGTCGGGGTCGAAGATCTTGGTCGCTTTCTCGTTGGTGACCGCCGAGGAAGAACCGACCCCGGCGTTGATATTCCCCCTGTCGGACAGCGCGAAGATATCTCCCCCCATGAAGGTCATGACCCGTGATTCGTTGACGTTGACGTCCCCTTCCGTCAGCATATTGATGCTGCCGCCGCCGGCAGTGTAAATACCGGTCTTGGACCGTTCCGAACTGTCTGTGAAAAAGGCAGTCCGGCCAACGTTCAGGTCGCCGCCGCTGATGAGGTAAATATCGTCCTTTCCGGAACTGGTCTTGATCTGGGAACTGGTCATGTTGATGTCCCCGGAACCGGTGCGATTCCCTGCGAGAAGGACGTCGATTACCTCCTGACGTATCTCGGTTTTGATCCTTGCCGCTTCGCTTTGATTTCCCGAAGCCATCAGTTCACTGAAGGTCCTGCCTTTTTCTTTAAGGAGAGCAAAGAACCGGATGAGTTCATCTTTGGAGAGGCGCAGATCATAACCGGATACAACCGCTACATCGCTTCCCTTGGCCCGGCCATATTCGTTGATCACGGATTTCAGGTTGAAGTTTTCCTGTGCCCCATAGGACTGGATGCCTTCGGATGTCCCGAGATCGATCCTGCCGCCGGCCTTGACAAAGAGGAAGCCCGGGCCTCCCTGCTTGATGCCGAGTTTCTGGGAAACCGGATACCCTTCGGTACGACGGAGATCGATATCGCCGCCGGCCATGATCAGGGAAGTGTCCGTCTGGTTGATGTTCTGCCCGGTGTAGCTGATCTCCCGGATATCGCCGTCGGCGATGATCTCTGTTTTTTTCGGAGAGATCAGGGAGAGATGGGCAATATTTCCCCCGGCATTAAGCGCAACGGGAGCGGGATCATTGAGATGAAGGGTGGCGGCGGCTTTCAGTAATTTCAGCGCCGATAAACTTACCGTGTTGCCATGCTCCCCGTAGACGTCAGCCGGGGAGGCTTCCGTGATGGTGATCATGGCATTTTTAAAATTTCCACCGAGGTCGGTATATGAGCCGCTTATATCCCCGCCGGCCTGCATGATGAGATTTCCATCTCCTGATGGCGCCAGGGAATACAGGCCAAGTATCGAGATGTCGTTTCCGGCTCGGATTTCCAGGTCCGCCGGAAGAAGCCAGGAGCGGTTGCTGACATCGGTGTAGGTAAGGTTCTTCAGCGAATCCTTCTGGCTGAAGAGAATGTTGCCTGCCGCCGACTGCAGGGTCGCTCCCGAATACTCATCATAGGTCATGTTCCACTGTTCACCCGCGACAGGTTTGGTCAGGGTCGGGTTCCTTATCGTGCCAAGTTCCAGGTTGCCGGTTGAGTTCACCGAAATATCAGTTTTTCCCGCATCGAGCACGGTTTCGTATCTGTTTCCGATGTTGCTGTGGGAGGACAGTGTCATTGTCCCGTCCAGGTCCATGAAGTGACCGTCGATATCGCCGTAAGAGGTGATATTGAAGTCGCCGGTATCGAAGGCGGCGGCCTGGCCGAAGAAGCCGTTGTCAGCGGAGATGTCGATCCCGCCGCCGGAGAGGGTGGCTATACCATAGGTTGAGTTCAGGCCGTCATAGTTCGCCCCCCAACCCATGATGGTTTCGGGAACCCAAGTCGGACCGCTGGTATCGAATACATTGAGTTCGTGGATCTTGTCCCAGCCCACGTCGGTGCGATTTGAGACCTGACCAGCGACCCGTCCGCCGATGTCGAGAGCGACATTCCCGCCATCCGTGTAAAGCCAGTACTGCTCAAGTCTCGGAGCGTGGACATAGAGATCCGTGTAGGGAGGGTAGTTATATGGTTCGAGAAAGGTCGAGGTGCCTCGGATCAACTGATGGGATTCCGCAAGGGTCGGCGCCCTGCCCACAGTCCGGATGGCCCCCTGCTGACTCATGTTCAGGTCCTTGCCGATGGCGATGGAAATATCAGAGGTGGCGGTCTGGATGATCCCGCCGGTGAGGTTCAGGGTGCCGTCGACCCTGCCGTTGAGAGCGCCGTCGAAGGAGCCGATGTTGAAATAGGGAATCCCCGGCATGTACTCCCGGTTGTGTTTCGGGCCCTTGTAGATTGTGGTGTCCCGGCCGGAGGCGAAAAAGATCGGAGCGCTTTCGGAAAAGATCAGTCTGCCGGTCGAGCTGGTGCCGATGGTCAGGTCGCCGGTCCCGCTGACCGTGGCCAGATGATCGCCGCCGGACAGGTCGGCCCCGGCGATAAAGTTCAATCCCCAGGAGTCGACCACTCCATCACTGACCACGTCACGGAAATCGCCGTTTGTATTATACGGAGTTGGAGAATCAATGACGTTGTTCTCGACTTTCATATTCCCGGCCGACCTGAAGGTCAGGGTGCCGGGTGTGCCGCCGGGCCTGAAAGTATGGAGAGCGTCGAGGCCGCCGGCGAAGGTCATGTCCCCGTTGGTTCGGACTTCAATCTCCGGACGGAGATCAATGTTCGGATAAGACCACAGGACCGAGTTCATGAAAGCTGTCGCATCGTTCTTCCAGAGACTGACATCAGCGGCAGTGATCGAACCATTCGCATCGGTAAAGACCTTGAATGCCCGGGTTGTCATTTTGTCGGCGCCGGCAATGGAGCCGTTCAGGGCGACATTGACCTGGTGGGTGGCGGTTCGGGGCGCCCGGAAGGTCACGGCTCCGCCATTTCCTGTCCCGGTTACATTGATCTCGGATCCGGTCATGGTGTGGATCGTGCCGTTTGCGGTGGCAAGAGAGATCTTGCCGCCGACCGAACCGGGACCATTCCCCTGCGCAAGCAAGCGGCCGGTGGCAAAGAGATTAAGACCGGCGGTGGCGTGAAGTTCGATGTCGCCGCCCTGTTCCGGGCGGGAAGCGTTTATCGTTCCCAGAATATCAATCTTTCCTGCATCGGCAACCAGCCGGAAATTTTCCGCCCGGAAATCTGTGCCGGACCACAAGACGACATCCCCGTTGCGGGCCCGCAGGGAAAGATCGCCAGTGAAACCGCCGGTGGAGATCTTGTGGTAGAGTGGGTACGAGGCATTGATTTCCCTGGTATCGAGATTGAAAGACCCTCCTTTGCCGGAGTCGCTGCCTCCTTTAATCTCGCCGTCAAGGGAGGTGTCGCCCCGGGTTGCGTGCAAAGAGAGGGTCCCGGCATCCCGGTCGTCTGTGGCGGAAACATCCAGAGTCGAGCCCTGGGCAAGATGCACCGTCCCGTTATCAGATGTCAGGGCGATTACCCCGCCGTTCACCGGAAAATCGAGCGGAATTTCCTTATGGTTGACGATGATCGGATGACGCATGACCCCACCCCGGGCGGAAAGGATTGAGTCTCCGTCGATCAGGAGATCATCATCAACATCCGTGCCGGTGGCGTGCAGGTCAAGAATCCCGCCGGGCAGAGCAAAATGAGCGGCCTGGGCGACATGAATGCGGTCGGCTTCCACCGCGAGTTTTCCGGCGATATTGCCGGTGCTGCCGGTGTTGGCGTTGCCGCTGAAGACCGCTTCTCCGGAACCGGCATCGATGGAGTAGTTATTTTGGGAAACCGAGCCGTCATCGTTCAGTTTCAGACCGGTCGTGTAGATGGCCGCCGCAAATTTCAGGGAGCCGGAGGTCGGCAGGTCTGCGCCAATGGCACCGGTGCCCTCAAAAACCATCTCCTGGGCGCTGCTGAAGGAGACATCTGCAAAACCGTCGACCACCACCTCACCCTCTCCGAAGGTGATGGTATCGGCGGTGAAGTTTGCGGCGCTGAGGTCATTGTTGGCGGTCTGTCCTTTCACCTGGGAGGAATTCTGTATTTTCAGATTCGCGGCCTCTATGGTGAGGGTGTGCGGCTGCTGCGAGGTGTTGATGATGTCCGACTGGGAGGCGATGCGTGAAGAATCCAGAGTCAGGTTGCCGATGGAGTGAAAGGACGCATCACCGAGAAAAATGATCCCGTTACGGCTGGTAATCCCGACGTTGTCCATGATCCCAAGACGGGCTATGCGTTCGCTGGTCAGATACATATTCGAGGTCAGCGGCCCCGTGAAATCGGGAGAGACGACATAGACCAGATCAGAGGTGAAATTGATCCCTTTCGCCTCAAGATTTCCGGTAAAGCCGGCATCGTGCAGAATGGAGTAGTTGATGGTCTTTGACGCTCTGATCATCGTGTCGGCTGAACCGGTAAGGGTGTCGGATTCAAGGGTCACATTTCCGGTGTCCCGGTCCTGGTCGGTTTCATCGGCCAGGATCTCGGAGCCGGCCTCAAGAGTGATGGCGACGGATGATTTCAGAGTGACATTGGCGGCGCCCTGGAGCGTGCTTCCTTCAGTCAGGGTGATGGTCCGGGTATTGTCATCACCAAGGGTCAGGTTGCGGATGGTGTTTCCGGCGACAAGATTCCGACCGACACTTAACCTGTTTCGGAGTTGAGGATCAAGTTCATCCCCCAGTTGAAAACCGCTGAGATCGATATTTGGAATATCGCCAAAGGTGATGTTTTCCCCGGCCAGAGTCAGGTCGCCGCCTTTGAAAAATTCAAGGGGGCGGCCGGTAATGGCGCCGCCGAGGACGGTTGTCCGGGCGCCGATCGTGACACTGCCGCCGTCACCGGAAATCATCGTCGCGACATCAAAACGCCCTTCCCTGAGGACTTCTCCGGCGTTACGGATGGTGAAACCCTGCAATTCCACAGGGTGGGTGCCGGCTGCCATGGAGGTGAAATATCCGGCAACGATGGCGTCGCCAAGGGCGGAGGCGCCCCGTTCTCCCGGGGCCAAAGTCTTCCCGGTCGCTTCAAGGACTATTGCCCCAGGGAGGAAGGCGTATTCTGCTGGAAGAAGGGAGTAAGTCCCGGCGGGGATCTGGTCGTTTCCTTCGATATATACGGCGTTTCCGGGGAGAACCACCGAGTTGTCAGGAAGAATAATGTAGCGGTTTTCGGCGCTGAGCGGGTTATTTGTGCCGTCCTGGCCGGGAAGGAACTGGTAGGCCATAATCGAGCCGCCGCCGGAGACATCAATGAGTGCCCCGGGGGTCTGGATCACCTCGTCGGCGGCAATGTCAACGACGCCGCTGGGAGGGCTTGCAACGGGGAAACCACTTGAGTCGCTTTTCGACTCCCGGTGGGACCAGCTCTCGTTGTTGAGTTCCCCATAGAGGAGGGCGCTTTCCGCTTTGGTTGACAACGTGCTTCCTTCACCGAGCAGAACCCGGCCGGAATTGCGGTCGGCTTCGAGACGGATTTCGCCCAGGGGCGCCGATACGGCGCCGCGATGTTCGATATCATGACCCTCCAAGGTCAGTTTGCCGCCGGCTGAATAAACCGGTCTTTCGGAAGTGTTTCCCGATTTCAAGGTACGCAAGGTGCGGCCGGCGGATATGGTAAAAACAGAATCGGTTGTCGGGTGGATGTTCCGTGCGGTCAGGGTAAGATTGCCCGCGGTGGCGAGCTTCCCGGACCACATGCCTAAATATTGGCGGTCGCTCAGGCGGATGTCGTTTTCCGAGGAGATCGCCACATCGGTGAAACCGTTCAGACGGATATTGCCTGCCAGGTCGACAAACTCCCCGTCAATGGTCAGGATGGAAGTCCCCGGTTCGGGAGCTTGAGTCAGATTGCCGGTACTGGTACTGGTATTTGAGTTGCTGAGAACGATCCAGGGCGACTGAAGCAAGGTCGAGGTTCCCGTGGCGGCAGAGATGGCCGGGGCGTCAAGGGTCAGTTTCTCTTTCGTACTGATGGCAATCGGGTCGGTGAAACTGATCCCGCTCCGGCCGCTGAAGGTGAGATCGTCAAAACCGGCAACGGTATAATTTCTTACCTGAGCGTCGGAGATCTTGAGCGGGTCGATTTCGTTCCGGCTTTCGACCCTGAGTTTGCCTCCCCCGAGAGTTGTGAGTCTGCTCCCCGCACGAATCGTTCCGTCAAGGGCCATGCTTTGGTCGTAAATCAGGGTCAGGTTGCCTGATCTGCCTGCAACATCCAGAGTATAGGTTTCTCCGGTCGTATTGGAGTAGGTGTTCGGTACCGGTTCGGATCCGGAAACATCGATCACCGCACCCTCGGCCATGGTGAGCGTGCCGTTCATACCCGTTGCGGAAATGGTGACTGCTCCTCCGGCAACGGGAATATGGTTTTGGGGCCTGCCTGAAAAAATTCCCTGTTCTTCAGGCAGATTGATTCCATGGGCGAGAATCTTCGCATTGTCCCCGAGAACCGTTCCATTATAAGTTGAACCGACCGAGACCTGGCCGCCGAGGGCCTTCAGGACACCATCGACCTCGGTGCGAAAGCCACTGAGCTTAATGGAACCGGATGGGGACACCGCCAGCTCGGAATCTTTGCCGATGATCATCTTGCCGGTGGGAGTGCCTGGCTGGGCGGAGCGGTTCATGGAGGCCTGGAGGTCCAGGGTTGAAGGTTCGGCCTGGTCAACATCCAGGTCAAAATACTCCGGAGAAGTTCCGGCCGTAGCGGTAGCCCACGGATCGCTTATCTTGGTTGTTGAAGGCCGCAGGGTGACTCCCGGGGCGACGGTCAGATTTTTCGTGCTCTTGAGGGAGATTCCGGAAAAACCGGAGGTGTCGAACCGGTCCTGGGCAAGGATGAATTTCTCGGCGAAAGCGCCGTCTGCGAAATCTTTAAAATCGGTATTGCCTTGAATGTTTTCGGCCCCGGAAGGAGCAGACTGAACAATGTCCACTGTTTCGGCGTGGATTTTAACGGTTCCGCCCCTGTTGCCGGCAAGAGAGTGTCCTTTGAGGTTGCCGTTTGCCGCCACGGTCCTTCCCTCGATAACCAGAGAACCGCCGTCGCCGCCGCTCACCACAGCTTCGGCATCAATCCTGTACCCGCCGCTGACATTGATCTCCGAGCCTTTCTCGATGATGACTGAAGCATCCAGTTCACGGGGAACCAAGACTACTTTGTTCTGACTCTGGTCCCACTCAGCCAGCAACAGATGTTCATCGGTGGTATTGGATATGGTGATGGAGCCGCCATCGATAATGCCGGACTCGGCGGGTTTGCCGTTGTCCTGTTCGTCTGAATTATCAATCCGTCTTCCGGAGACATCGAGGGTGCTGCCCCTGGCGATTACAATCCGCTCTTTGCCCGGGACTCCGATATGGTCGGGATTTTCCAGGCCGGATGTAAGCAGGGTGGGAAGGGTCGATATATTCTCACGGGCCAGCAGGTTTATCGCGCCCCCCGGGGTGGTGATTGAACCATAGTGTTCAATCCTGTTGGCGTCTGCCGTGAAAGTCCCGCCCTGAGTGAGGCGCAGGTCGGTCAGGCCGTCGATGATGATCTCCGAGTTTGCATAGAGACCGATGCTGTGCAGGCCGGCTTCGTTAATTTTCCGTGCCGACAGGTATGAGGTTTTTGAGGCGTCCCGATCAATGCTTCGAGCGGTTTCACCATCCTGATCAACCACGATCCGGTAGGTCAGGTTGTCGTGAATTTCGCGGGGCATGCCGAGGTCGCTCTGCCCCAACTCCAGGCGGCCCCCGGTGGACATCTTCTTGCCGGCAAGGATATTGCCGTTGCCATCGGTCACGTTTTCCTCTTCGGTCTGCAACTCACTGTTGAATGAGGAGCCGTCGAGAATGCCGTCAAGATCAACCCTGCCGGTCTTGATCAGGAGTGATCCTGCGTCGGCGCCGAGTCTGAAACGCGGCAGATACTCTTTCAGCGGGGTTGAGCCTCCGTAATAGAGTCCGGTCCACTCCTCGGAAAGGTTGAAGCGTTTGTGTTCCTTGACGTATTTGCCGAGGACCTTGTCGATGGGAACGTTCCCGGGCAGGTTGTTGATGTCGTATGTCTTGTCTCCGATCTGGACCCGGGTCGTATCGACCACCCCGTCACCGTAAAATGTCCCGCCGCCGGAAAAATCAAGATTTGCCTGATCGGCAACCTCAATCATGCCGTTCTGGTTGCGGGTAGTCAGTTGGATTGCACCGCCGTTGATTGTCTGTTCCGCGGCGCTCTTCTCATTTGATGCGAGGTAATCGGAGAGATCGGCGATATTCAGTCCGGTCAAGAGGATATCGGTTTGGATTTTTTTCCCCTTCAGGTCACTTTCCTTCAGGAGTGGCTGGTCTTTCATTTCGTTGCTGTTCAGGGTGACTTCCTTGACCCGGTCGTTGAATTGCAGCTCCACCCAGCTGCCGCTGACATCAATCAAGCTGTTGTCGTTGAGGTCGATGCTTTCTTCGGCAGTGATTTTGACGGTGCCCCCGGGGTTTTCCATACTGCCGTTGTGTTCGATGGTTCTGCCGGAGAGGGTGATCAGGCCGGCGGTAAACTTCTCCTTGATCTTTCTCTCACCAGAATCATCGATGGGGGTTGCGGTGAGACTGTTCGCCCCGGTGGTCAGGGTGTCGGAAGCGACAAGCTGGATCTGCCCATTCCGATCAATGGCGGTTACGGAGCGGACCACTCCCTCCTGGTTGACGATCCCCCCGTAAAGCCCCGCCAGGCCGCGGTCGGACTGGATTGTGCCGCTCTCGAAATTGGTTACCGTGCCGAGATCGCCGGTGTGCTCAACGTAATACCCGTTCTGGGCATCCATTTCCGTGATGGCGGTCGTTTCATAGTTGTAGGCGTATATTTTGACTGTATCGCCGGCGGCGAGGGCGACCTGCCCGTCCGGCGTATTTATGGTCCCGCCGTTTTCCACATGGGAGCCGATCAGGAACACTCTGCCGGTCGGGGTGGTGATAATGCTTCCATGGTTTGCGACATGGGCGTCGGGGTCAGTAGGGGTTTCTTTGGTCAACAGATATGGGGTGTCGCCGCCCGGTATCGCTGCAGCATTCAGGAAATCATCGGTGTCAAGGTTCAGGGATGAGGCAACCAGTGTGTGGATATTGGTTTGTGATCCGGGGCCGAAGAGGATCCCGTTCCTGTTGATCAGGAAAATCCCGCCGTCGGCGGTGAGTTTTCCATAGATCTGGCTGGGGTTGAGATCATTGATCCTGTTCAACGCCTGCCAGCTCTTGTTGCCCTGCTGGTCAAAATGTACTGAGGCCTGCGAGCCGATATCGAATGTCTGCCAGTGGATCACCGCCTTTTCCCGATCCTGGTGGACGGTCATCGCGGCTGTTGCGGCATCGGTATTGATCGAAGAGACCCCCTGCAGAATAGTATAATCTCCCGGCAGGGAGGTCGGGACGGGCGGAGTCAGAATGTTTGCAGGATCACCATAGTATCCGGGAATGGTGGGCGCTGCGTAGCCGATTGTTGCGGTAAGGAAATGTGAAACAATAATGGTGATGGAAACGACTCTCTCGAATCTTCTTAGTGTGCCGGTCATTGCTCTTCCCTGGGTGGTCCTGGAGTTTATTCTTGCTCGCTGTTGTCTGTCCATCTGATGACCTAGAACCTTATCCCGGCCCTGAAATGGACCCGGTTGCCGCCGCTTTCAACGTCATCGTGATCTTTCAAGGCGAATGCCCAGTCGAGCCGGTAATCGAAGCGCTCGCTGATCATCCCCCTGATCCCGACCCCGCAGCCGGCGATGCTGATGTTTTCGGTCTGGCCGGGAAGCGGGTCTTTCACCCGGAGGGAGGCGAAGTCGAAGAACAGGTAGGGAACAACATCCGAGGAGGTCAGGTCGGCCTCTTCAGCCAGGTCCGGGCCCATCAGTTCAAGGGAGGTGAGCAGGCCGTTGTCGCCGGCCGTAAAACTTTCCCGGTAGCCGCGGACGCTTTCCATTCCACCGGCGGAAAACTGTTCGCTGGAGATCAAGGGCTGGTTTGCGATCTGGCCGCTGATCAGGAAACGGAGGGAAAATGCTCGCGGCAGCTTCTGCTTTCTTTCGATCTCAGCGGTGAGGTAGGCATAGTTTCCTCGGGCGTGAAAACGTTTGTTCTCGAATTCCTGCTGGTCGGTAACAATTCCCCGGAAGGCGGTGTTGAGGGAGGCGTTGAATCGGGTACTGCCGCTGACGCCCGGCAAGGTGGAATTGTAGGAGATGGTGAAAGGCAGATAGGTGATCGGTGCCTGGTCATTTTCCACCCCGTCAAAGCCTGATGTTTCATCCATGTCCTTGTAGTCAAGTCCCAGGGAAAGGGTGTGGTAGAATGACTTGTAGGCGGCCAACGGGACCGCGTAGCGGAGTCCATAGATATTCCCCTTGCCGACTACCTGAAAGCCGTCGCCGAAGGCGGTCTCGCTGTCGGACCAGATCGCCAGCAGCGCCAGCCGGTGATTGTCGTTCACCGGGGAGGGCAGAACGTAGGTCCCGGCCAGGACGGCCACCTCTTTCGGTTCCTCAGGGGACATTTGGTATTGAAAGGAGACGGAGTGGTTTTTCTGCCAGAGGTTGTTGTAGCCGAGCATGCCGTTCAGGCGCAGGGAGCTGGTGTTTTTCGATGCCCGGTTGTTGATTTCCAGGCCTCCGGTCAGGGGATTGCTGTCTTTGACCTTTAACTCCACGTCAACGGTGCCGAACTCTTTTCCCGGAGTCAACAGGGGTTCCACGGTGAGCCCCGGGGTGGAGTTCAGGCCGACCAGTTCTCTCTGCAGGTGAGGGAGATAGATGATCTCTCCCTCCTGGAGAGTATGAAGATCGGAGAGGATGTTTTTCATGGTGAAGAAACGGTTGCCGGTGATTCTTACCCGCCTGATTTTACCTTCGACAACCTTGAGACGGACCACCCCCTCCTCAACGTTCTGCTCAGGGATGGATACGATAACCGTTGGATATCCCTTCTGGTGATAGAGTTTTTCAAGCATTGTCCGGGCCTCTTCAACATCAGCTGCGGTTTTTTCTTCACCGACGAACTCTTCGAGCGCTTCCTTGAGGGTCACGTCGAAGACGGCTGAATCAGCATCATCGTCAAGCTGTTCTTCCGGGAGCAGGGTGTTCCCTTCGATCACAAATCCGGTGATCTCAAAGGTTGTTTTCTCCTCCGCGCAAAGGGCGGCAACCGGCGATCCGGCCATCACAACCAGGAGCATCAGCCAGGACGCAAGGCGGTGATACCGGCGTAACCAGGTCCGGTGTTGCACGGGATAGCCCGTCTTGAAGCGAAGCGCAGGCATCAGCTCCGGTTCTTATCCCGGACGAGCTTTAAAAGTTCATTTTCGAGGGCGACGGAATCCAGGAAACCCTCGATCTTCTTCTGCTGCCTGCCGGACTCGTCAAAAAGAATGATGTTCGGATATCCCTTCTGTTCGAACCGGTCGTAGATCTCTTTTTCCTGATCGGAATTGATCTTCAGCCAGACATAGCGTTCCTGAATATTCCTGATCCTGGCATCGGGCAGGACCTGGCCGAACAGCTTGTCGCACCATTGGCACCAGTCCGCATAGAGGACGAGGACAAGCGGTTTCTTTTCCTTTCCGGCTTCAGCCATCGCCGAATCGAGATCTTTCTGCCAGATGATTGCTGAAGACGCCGATTCTGCTGAGGTTTCATGGCTCGGCTTTCTGTTCCGGGCAAGGATTTCGAGCTCCTCGCCGCTAACGGCCCTGGGTGTGACCTCGCAATAGAGGGTTTCGCCTCCGAACGGAAGACCGAAGTCGATGGTAAAGGTCTGCTCGTCTGTCTTGATGACCTGTCCGAGCAAGGGGCCGGTGCGCACCAGCTCGCCCTTTGCAACATTCAGCGAAACGATGAACTCTTCACCTTCTTCCCGGACCTGTCCGGGACCGAACTGGGTGGCAATGGTGGCGCCCGCTTTGACGGTATAAAGGATGGTGATGGCTTCATCGGTTACTTCCAGAACCCGGCCGGGGAAGTCGGTCTCCTGATCAAGCTCCATTCCCCGGGCCGGATCGGTGTGGTATCGGTCTTTGAAGTAATCTTGCTTGAGCAGGATTTTTCTCGGCTGCTTGAACTGCCGGGCCATCTGCAGGTAGCGTTCTTCGGTGGGGATGTCCGGCGGCACATCCGCCTGCAGTTCCAGAGCGGTTGGTCTGCCGGTCGGCAGCGTGGTGATCATTTCGTTAATGTAATGGGCGATCTTTTCTTCAAATGTCTGCAGATAGAGTGGCGGTTTTTCGGTATTGTCGGAATCACCGGCGATTACCGGCTGATAGCTGCGGAGTGGAAGAAATATTGACGCTTTGCGGATTGAGGGGTCTTTCACCGTATCCTCCCGTGTTGTTGCAGCCAGGGCACCGTCTTTCAGTCTGCAGTCATAATCGAAGACCAGGCGGGTTGTACCCTGTTGGGATGGAGCGTTTTCCGGACCGCAGCCGGCTATAGCGGCAGGCTGCCCCGCTTCGGCATCAGCGCAATTTTCGGCCGCCAGGGTTGTGGCTGCGGCGTCCTCAGATGAGACTTCCCTGGGTTGACAGCCGATCAGGACGAGGACCAGGAACGCCGCAACGACCAGGGACAGGGTCAGGAAAGGGAGAGATTCAAATGGTAAAACGGGTGTCGCGTTATTCATGTCGGGGATCTCGGTGAAATTTGTTTTTCTGGTGAATATCGGTAACGCTGAGACAATACAGAATGAGTGTCAGAAAACAGTGAGGGTTTTGTTAAATTTCCGTTTGGCGGGATAAATAAAAATGGGGGGCCCGATCAGGGGCCCCCCGAGGGGGAACAGCTCTTACTCAAGTTGCTTGTACGACATTACGAAATTAGAACTTGGGCAGAACGAAGTCGGTTCCCTTGGTGACATTCAGGTCGTTCTTCGCTACCCAGTAAGGGGCTTTGGAAGCCGGGATGTTTGCAGCGATGCTGGAATAAGCCATCATCGACTGCACGATCGGGTGGGTAACGGCATAGTTCGGCTCGGTCGGATCTTCGTAGATCCACTGGGCCGACCAGAAGCTGTAGACACCGTTCTTGATGTGGTCCTGGAGCGCGTCTACCCCGTTGTAGGTAACATTGACCACATTCGGCCAGGTTCCGGCAGCATTTTTGTCCGCATCGGCATATCCTACTGCGCCGTGGGTCGCTGCGGATTTGCCGCCGAGGTCGTTTACACAGTCCATCAGGTTTGATGAACTCTCGTTGAAATAGATGACCTGTCCGGTGGGGTTAAACGGAGGCGGTACGATTTGCACGCTGGCGAGGGGGTAATCGCCGCGCATAACCGCCTTGTCGAGGGTGGCATGGGTCCCGGAACCGGCATGGCGCAGACAGATCACGGTGCCGAGGTTCGGGTAAGAAGGACCGAACTGGCTCCAGTTGGTGACGTTGCCGTTGAAGAGAAGAACAGCCTGCAGCCTGGTCAGGTTGTTGATGCCGGCTGTTGCCAGGTTGTCGCTGACAAAGAAACGGAAAGGGACCACAATCGGGCGGTAGGTGTCAAGACCGGCAGTCGGGATGGTGTCAGGGGTCAGACTGATGTCCAGGACCTCGCTGCAATCCACATGGCCGTTGATACAACCCGTGCTTGACTGGGTGAAGGATTCGGCGGCAACGTCGGAAGCGCCGATGGTTACGTCTTTACAGGCCTTGGCGGAACATTCGCCGATTGCGAAGTCACAGCTGGTCTCGTCGATCATTTCACGATAATGATCGTCGTAGGCCGGATTGTCGCTGCATGAGTCCAGGTTGTCGGGATCAACACCGTATACGGAACGCGGGCCTTCAAAAGAGGCAACGGCAGTGTACTGGATATAAACGGTATCACCGCCGGCGCCGGCACAGTTGTCGCCCTTGGCGATGCCCATCTTCTTGTCCTTGGTCCAGACTCCGCCTTTGTCGTAGTAACGGTTGGCCTTGGCAACGGTGGCGGGATCACAGCCCATGCCGCCGTTGGCAACCGGTGCAGCAAGGTACAGAGGCGCGGCAGTGTTCCAGTAGTCGTTCTGGGCGGACGCGCCGAAGATGTTGATCTCTACCGCTGCGCTTGCGGTAGATGCCATTGCCAGAAGTGATGCGCCCAACATGGCGCCGAGTACTAATTTCTTCATTGTGAATCTCCTTTAGTTATTCTTTGAATGAAACAAAATTACCGCTGGTTGCCGTGCGGCAATCAAGCGCGTTTTCTTCTCCTGAACCCGAGCAGGCCAATGAAGCTTGAACCGAAGAGCAGCATGCTGGCCGGTAAAGGAACGGCGTTCGGGTTCAGGGTGGTGCTGCCGTCGGCGTTCAGACGGAGGACCGCAACATAATCGGTGGTGGCGCCGGGAACCAGTTCAACCGCGCCGTTGGTGAGGTTCAGGGTTGTGTGATAGAGATACATATCGACATATCCCGCGGGATCAACAAGGGCGGCAAGGTTGGCTTCCCCGGTACCCGTATCGAGGTTCAATCCGCCATAAACACCCGGATCGCCGGAATTGCTGTTGAACAGAATGTCGTAAGATTTTCCGGATACGGCTACCGAATGAGAAACGGTCTGGGTTCCGGAAAGTGCTGCGTAGGTGCTGACCTGATCGGCTACGTTCCTGAAATTGATCAGGTTGGTGTAGTTGGTGGTCAAGGCCGGGGCATTCGGATTTACGGTCACGAAGTACGCATGCATATCATAAGTGGTTACGTTGGAGTTATCCATGTAGTAGCCAAGTTTCAGGTCGGCCATTGAAGCGCCGCCGGTAAGGGCCAGGTAGTCAATGGAGCCTGGTGCGCTCAATTGAACATTCTGCGCGGTCAGGTCAAGTGCGCCTGTTGCGGCATATTGACCGAGATCGGTAAGGACCTCGTTTTTTGTTTCGGCGTAGACAACCTGGACGAGTTTACCCTGCTCGAAGTACGCTGAGGCCTGCCCGGCTACAGCGAACACCGCGAGGAAGGCGGCGAGTGAAGCGATAATTGATTTTTTCATGTTGTTCACCTTAATAGTTGGATTATGCTTTTTTCAGTTTGGTATTTGACCGGGGGCCGACTGTTTCCGTTTTGCTCCCGGACCAAAATTCATCGTGCTGCCGACTGCAAAGTCTTGATCCGTGTTGCGTATTCTGCTGTTCACCTCCTTTCCATAATGTTCAATAAATGGCCCGCCGCACATTCTGCACCGAGCTTGATTATCCAAAAAAAAAAGCCCGGATCAGGTCAGCTGCGTGACTTTTGATCCGGGCTTTCTGGTCCTTCCGTTATTGGAAGTCAGCAAAGTACCCTGAAGGTATTGCAATATTTTTTTGTTGTTTTATTCGAACCGTTAGTCTTGGTTATACAACATGGATATTAATCTGGTATTATCTTTCTGTTTCCTTTTAATCAAGGAGTGGTAAATCATTTGTTAATGAAAAAAACATTGTTGAGGTCAGCTTTTGCGAAGAATCTCTTCATATTTCTCAACCTTGCAGATATTTCCCTGATTGAAGTTGACCTTGATGTAGCCGGTGAAGTGCTGATCGTTGACGGACGCTAAAAAGTCCAGCAGAGACCGGAGCCTCCCCTCCTGTTTCGAAGAGGGGCCTGCCTTGTCCAGTTCGGTGATTGTGTTTTTTTTCGGCGCCGTCATTTCGTCATCAGTCAAGGTTAATGATCAATTTTCAAAACAGTCATGAAATCAGGAGTCCATAACTTGCCAGACAAATATGAATGTTCCATTAAGATTTAAATAGTATTCGATAAAATACTTGTTTCCCCTACAAGGTAAAGGGTTTATGGGCGATTTGGCAATCCGGGTTATCGGCATATTGGTGACAGGATTGTTTCTCTCCCCGAAGCGTTGAAAACCCTGAGCCGGTTTTTCAGGACCCACCTGACCGGAATGAGAATCCTCTTTTTCATGGCGGGTGCGGCCGAGCCGATCATCCAGCACTGCTTGTTACAGCGGGCAACCAGTTTCCGGACCTCCCGGGCCCGCTCGCTTTTCCAGATGGAGGCGAAACTGTTTTCGTGGAGATTGCCCATGATCATCGGTTCATCCGAACCGTTGCATGGCAGAACATTGCCGAACGGATCAACGAAGAACATGTCCGTGCCGACCTCACAGGGCAGGGGTCTTGGATTACCCCGCACCTTGTTGGCCAGTCCCATGTTAAAGTAGGCACGGAACCAGTTTTTCGGCCTCGTGGTTTTCAGGAGTTCCTGGGAAATGGTCTCAAACGCCTTCGCTACGCGTTCCCGGTCGACATAGTGGTTGTCTTCTTTATGGAAGTAAAAGGAGTTGTGGGTAGTGGCGGTGGCAAACTCCAGGTTCATTGCGTTGGCCAGGTGAAAGAGTTCGATCATGTCGTCGGCGTTTCTGTCGGAAACGGTGATGCCGAAACCGATGTCCTGCATGCCCATCCTTTGCAGGGTTGTCAGGGTCCGGATCCCATGGTCGAAGCCGTTCCTGATGCCTCTGAGTTCGTCGTTTGCGGCGGGCAACCCTTCAATCGAGATCCGGAAACCGATTTTGTTCCCGAACCTTTCAGCCGCATCAATGATCCGGTCGGTGAAGTAACCGTTGGTGCTGATGACCAGCCGTTCGGTTCTGTAGAGCGCGGTATCGATGAGGTCAATGATATCTTTTCTCAGAAAGGGTTCGCCACCGGTTATATTAATGAACTTCAGGCCGGTGGGCAATTTGCTGACAAGGGCGGAGGAAAATTCTTCCCGGGGAAGAGTCGGGTGCTGCCATGTGTTGCACATATAGCACTTTGCATTACAGCGGTATGTGACGATCAGACATGCTTCCATTGTCAGTTCTACTCGATAAGAGGGGCTTAAGCTACCGGGGCTTGATCTGTGATCCGCGCATCATGATCGGTAGACATTGGATTTGTGTTATGGAATTGTTTTTATTTATTTACGATATTGGCAGTGGCGGAGATCCGGAACGGGTCTCGATCGTTTGGTCCGGGATATGCTCAGGAACCGAGGTCACTGTATATATCCATCAGCTTATTGCAGTGTGCGGCAAGGGAGTAGCTGGCTTCGAGTTTTTTGCGGGCGTTCGAGCCCATGCTGATCCGGAGGTTTTTGTCAATCGCCAGGGCGTGCATTTTCCGGGCAAGAATTCTGGAATTACCCATGGGGAACAGAAGCCCGGTCTTTCCATCATCGATCTGTTCGGGAATGCCTCCGATATCGCAGCCGATCACGGGCTTGCCCAAGGCCATTGCTTCCAGCACGACCATGGAGCAGTTCTCATACCACTCGGAAGGAACAACGACAAAAGCGGCGTTCTTGATCAGTTCGACAAGCTCCTCACCGGTCTTGTAGCCGAGAAATTCAGTTTTGGGAAATCGCACCTTCAGTGATTCCAGCAAGGGACCGGTGCCGACAATCTTCAGGGGGAATTTCGTGGCACCCGTCATGCCCGCAGCCAGCAGCGTTTCAACCCCCTTTTCCTTGGACAATCTGCCAAAATACAGGGCATAACCCCGATCAGCATAGTTGGGCTGAAATGCATTGATATCTATGCCGTTACGCAGCACCCGAATCTGATCTTTTTCCACCCTCCGGCCGACCAGATCGGCAAGAAACCGGCTCGGCGCGAGAAACAGGTCCACTCCCTCGTAGCTCTTGCGAAATTTATGAAAAAGAGCCTCACCGGCAAGGAGCAATCCCCTGCTTCGACTGCCCTGGCAATTGCGGGTAAACGGGTTCCAGAAAAACCTGCCGTTACAGGCGGTGCAAATCTCATCCCCACACAGGGCGAGATATGACGGGCAGATCAGTTTATAGTCGTGCAAGGTCAACACCACCTTCACCCTATGCTTTTTCAGAACCGGAATAATCGACGGGGTCAACTGATGATAGATGTTATGCAAATGAGCAATATCAGGCCGCTCTTGTTCCAAAAGCGCGGTCAGCTTGGCCACCGCCTCGGCGGAATGGACAAACGCCCCTGCTGTTTTCAGCTTGCCGGTAAGTCCTCCGGCGGATTCGTAGTTCACATTGTCGACAAAATATTCGGAATACGGCGATTCGAGGTTGCGCGGATCCCGCATGGAAAAATCGATCACTTCAACCCCGTTTCCGGTAAGAAATTCGCGCTCCTGAAAGAAGACGCGCTCGGAACCGCCGTTTTGGTAGAAGAATTTATTGGCGAAAAGAATTTTCATGACAAATTTGCTGGTATTTTTGATGAACAGCCTGTGCAATAACATCATAGGTACGGTGTTCTGTCACATAACGCCTGCCATTCTCACCCATTGCCGCACCCATGGCCGGGTTGCGGAGAATTGCCAGAATCGCATCCGCGAAGGCGCCGACTTCGTATGGAACACAGAGCCCTCCGTTGCTTTCAGAGATTACAAGGCTTTGCTCGGGGTGGTCATTGGCGACGACCGGCTTCCCCATGGCCATATATTCGATGAGCTTGGTCGGTGAGGTGGAATTAAGAATAAATGTCGGATAAAAGGGCGAGACGCAGACCTCGGCACGTCGCACATACTCCCATGCCTCAGCCATTGGCAGAAAGCCCGTGAAAACCACGTGGTCCTCAATATTGAGCTCCTTTGCTTTTTCCTGCAAAAAGAAACGATCCGTGGGGTCTTCGCCGTCCCCGACAAAATAGAGCCTGGCCGTCTCTTCCTTTTCAAGCACCTGCGCCAGGACATTTAATAAAAAGTCGAGGCGGCGCATTTTTAGAAGCGTACCCAGATAAAGGATGATTTTTTCTGCTCCCGCATGGGAGTTTAGTTGAACTCCCGGATCTGTCTGTTGATAGGGAATTTTTTCAATTTCCACCCCCATGGGAACCGCAGTGATCTTCTTCAGATTAATCCCCATGCCGGCGACGTCTTTTTTCATCTGCTCACTCTGGACAAAAACATGCACTGCGGCAGGCAGAATGATCTTGTACAGGAGAAATTTGTATACGGTTCCGCGGATCAGGTAGAGCATGGGGTATCGCGCAGTTCCGGACCTGGCCTGGTAGATGTCCGACTCGGGCAATGGGTAGGAGAGCCAATAGACGAATTTTGCCCCGGTCAATCTTGCCGCCGGAATCGCAAGGAGGGCCGGAATAAAATCATCTTTCACCTGGATGATCTGATAGCGATTCCTGCGTGACAATCTGCAGAGCCGCAATTCGTTGATAAATTTCAGGAGATGCTTTTTTAAACGGTTGACCCGGCAAAGGCCGTTGTCGGTGGCGGCAACCAGGGCCTCGCCACCGCCCCACTCCACCCGGTATGCTTTGGCGCAATCAGCCTCTGACTGCAGAATCCAGTCGATGCGGTAGTTCATTCCGGCCAGTTTACTGCCGAACAGCGTTGCCACATCGACCCGGAAAGGAGGGAATTTATCTTCGGCCAGGATCAAAATCCTGGTCCGGGGTGTCTTTTCTTCCGGCATGATCTCAGGCTATTCCGGCAATCCAGCGGTCATTGACGACTTTATAGTCCTCAAACTCTTCGCTTACCGCTTTACTGACCCCCGGCCAGTCATGGTCATCACCCGCCATCCAGCCTCCTTTACGCACTTTACTTCTCCACCGTGCAATGTCTTCCTTCACATCTGCATAGGTATGTCCTGCATCGATATAGACAAAATCCAGTTCCCCGTCTGCAAATCCGCCCACCGCATTTTTGCTGCTTTCCCTGATCTGACGCACCCGCGGGTCATCATAAAAACGGATGGTAAAGAGATCTCTGGCGATGGACAGCCGGAAGCGGTTCGAATTCAGGTCCTCGGCATCATAATCCGGCTGGTAGGGGTCTACAGAAACAACCTCATCAAAATAGAGTGAGAACAGACGAGTCGAAAAACCTGCCAGAGATCCCACTTCAACCATCTTTTTTCTTTCGGGAATCAGTTCGATCAGCTCTTTTAACGAATCCCGATTATGGAAATAGGTTTCGGTAAAGATGGTGATGGTCTGGTCGTCCAGTTTCCGCAGGAGCTGAAATCTGAAGGTCAACATGACCCTTTTCAAGGTTCTGGAATTTTTCAACAGGTTGGTTATTTTGTTGATGAACGCTTTCATTCTGCTTCTCCTGGGGAGTTGGGGGTCTTTTTGAATCCGTTAACTTACGCGGAAGCCGTATTTTGCGAAGACTTGAATCTTGCCCCGGTCGGACTTCGGACTGTTGGGGTGAAAGATGAAAACCGACGCCAGGGGCAATTCCATAAACATATGTCTGCGGAACAGCAACTGAGGCAGGGAAGTCACCGTAAGATTGCCGTCTTCACTCGTTCCTTTCACCGGGGTGTATATGCCATGTCCGGTGCGGGTTTTCTGGAAAAAGACCCGGATGGGATTTCCGTGAGTTGACTTTACCTGCTCGGGTTCTTTATATGACCAGCGAATACCCTGTTGGACCAGCGCCAGATTGAATGCCGCCTGATCATCGCAATTTTCCAGTACATACCTCTGGGCGGAACTTGTCAGGAGCTTTCCCGCTTTCGTGTTTCTGATAAAGAAGAACCCGCTGCATGCTGCAAATCCCCATAACTGTACAATTTCATTGGGGAAGAGATAAATATTCTGAAAGGCAACGTCATGGGTATCCCTCTCAAGAAGGTCCAGTGGATTTTTTATCCAGAAAGCATCAATGTCCGAGAAGATGACGTTGAATCCTTCATCGATCAGCAATTGGCAGATCAGAAATTTCATCGATGCCATCAGGAGGCCCTTGGGCAGAAAACCGGCGCTATTCAGAGTATCTCCTGAAACAGTCGGCAGGTCCAGGCGAATACACGGGAGTCCGCGGGAATGATAGTAAGCATATGATTCCTGGTCACCGCAGAACAGAATATAGTCGGTAATGCCAAGCGAAGAGATGTGACTGGCCCAGTTTTCCCCAACCATGAGGTACTCTTTGCTTACCAGGCTGAAGATAACGGTTTGCCGATAAAGGTGGATGGTCTTTTTCAGCTCCTGAATGTCAAGGAATGAGGCGGGTTTTTTTCGGCTCAGATCCTCCACGATTTTTCGTGTCCGGTCGTTCTCCCAGGATGTTTTTGCCTGGAGACTCTCCATGGCTCTGAGATGATCGTTGCCGCCGATATCCTTGATATCGGCAAAAGGTCTCGGTCGGTCCGTCAGGATATCAATAAGAGTTGCAAACATAATTGATCCTGTAAATATTCAACAGCGTGTCATGAGAAAAGAACTTAAATATCATATGGTTGCGTGCTCACTTAACGTTCTCGTGCGCGACTCGCCGAATCCCATTAAAAGAAACAGGGCATACGGCATCATGCCATGCATCAGTCCGTTCATGGTCCCGTTGATCATGATGACGGCGCTTGCCAGGAGTAAGGCGGTTGTGATCGTGTCCTCTCGGGCCCACCTGCCTGCCGACCAGAAGAACGCAAGCATGACCGCGGAGTAAAGGAGGTAGCCGATCAATCCTCCGTATATGAGCCATTCAAGATTAAAACTGTGCCAAGTGAAATAGGTGTGCTCCCAGGAGTATCTGCTTTTTCCGGTTTTCATTCCCTGGCCGATGAGCGGCGATTTGGCAAATTCATGGAACCCTTGCCTGAAGTGTATGCCGCGGCGGTACAAAGACTGTTTCCAGCAGGTCGGATTCGTCAGCCGCTCTATGCCGTTTATCGCATCACCCCGGATCGTTTCACGCGCCGAAATCCTGAAGGAATCGGCGTTTGTGGCCAGAAAAATGGTGGAGATCAGGGTGGTGCAGAGGAGAAGCGTCATCAGCAGTCCGGATTTCCCGTTCCGGATCAGAAGGTAGGGGATCGGCGAAAACAAGAGGGCCAACAGGTAGGCGCGGGGCATATTGATCAGCAGCAAGACAAAGAGGATCGCCAGGAGAAGAATGAAAGACAGTTTCCGGAATCCCCGAACTATCAGCAGGTAGAAGATTCCGGTCACACAAAGGGTGGAAAAATCTATGGGATTCATTTCAAACACGATGGTTCGTGAATAAGTCTTGAGAAATGAGACAAACTGCACCGAGCCAAGGCTGATCACCCCCAGGATCAAGAACAGGAATGCGCGGTGAAGTTCCTGCTCGTTTCTGATCAGGCTTTTGATCACGAAATAGGAGACCACCGGGATGAAGAGGGCGTGAAAGGCGATAAAACCACTCTCGATTATGGAATTCGAGAGCAATGTCGACAGGAAGAAGAGAAAACACAGCAGCGCGATAAACAGGTCCGTGGCTCCGAAGTTGTAAGTGAGATCCGTTCTGGTCACCAGAAGCAGCAGCGCCATGGCCGCGAGAATGATCATGCCCATGGAGTAAGGGTTGAACGTCACCACCCCGATTTCGAATTGCATGAGCCCTTTGCTGAAAGGGAGAAAAGCGAGAGTCAGGGGGATGAGCCATCTGGAGATGAATTTCATGATTTCATTGTTCCGTAGGTTGATTGCATGAGGAGCGCATCAGTTTTCGGGCTTCAGCGTAAATCTCTGCACAGTGTTCTTCGATTACCGCCCGAGCTTCTGGTGAGAAGGATTTGAATTTGCTGAGGCTTCCCGTATGGATAGCCCCGGAGAGGCTCTCCAGGTATGGTTCGTTGATAAATTCATAGACCGTTCTGAGGAGCGCCCCGCTCTGCCGGATCAGGTCGTCGTATTCGATCACCAGAAGATTTTCCGGCGAAAATCGTTCGGCGATATCGAACACCTGGGCTGTTTTGCCTTTGTAGGCGAGGCAGGCCCGCGTCAGTTTGTCCTCCCAGGGAAGGAGGATGTTTTTGAACAGACTTTTACAGGGCTTGGGATGGTGTTTCTCGCCACAGGCGTGATACAGCTCGTTCAAGGCGAAGTTTTCCCAGTTGTTCACCATTGACCAGACAACTGAATAGGGGTTTCGCAGGATCCAGATCATCTTGACATGATCTTTGTGGGCAAAATATTCGTGGTAGCACTCATTCACATAGGTCGTCTGGAAACAGTATCTCCCGGCGTCTGCAAAGCGTTTGTGGCCGCAGAGAATAAGGGCCGCATCCAGTTCGTCATCCTTGCCGGTCTGAAAATCCACGAAACCTTCACTCTGCCGCAGGATTCTGGCAAGGAGCGTGGTTCCTGAGCGCTGGCATCCGGTAACCAGAACAGGCTCGGGGTAATCGCCGAGTTTCGCGAGGAGATTGCAGCCTTTACTGCGCACCTCCCGGCTGAATTTCTGCCAGGTACTGATCGGTTGTTCCCGTCGCTTTAGCGTGATCATGGGCGTCCTGTTATTCTGTCTGTTGTCTGGCGGAAAAAAGCCTTGATCCCGGCCGAGATAAAAGGGTCGTTTCCGGCCATCACTACCAGATAGAGTGACGTTGCCGCCAGACAGTAGAAGATCAGATATCTGTTAAACGGGCTGATATTGACCAGGATAATGGAACCGAGGATGTAGAGCGGCCATTTGAGGGAGTCGAAGGTGATTCCGAAAAAGTCCCGCCACGGTGTTCCGCATAACTTCATGAGCCAGCCGATACGCCAGAATGCGAGCAGGGTGATCGATACCGCATAAAGAACGAGGGCCGGAACAGGTCTGCCCACCCATGCCCCGACTGTAAAACTCAGACAGATGACCGCCAGGGACACCGTGTTATGGAGAAGCCTTTCTTTCTGTTTTTCATGCAGGTCGTAGATGATACTGATCGGCCGGATTGCGAAAATAACGATAAAGACCGGGGTGAGCAGTTTTACATAGATCCCGGCCTCCATCCATTTCGTCCCGAAAATAAGGCCGAAGAGATCGGAGAGGATAAAACTCATGAAAATCATGGGCGCTCCGAAATAGATGAGAGAATACCGGTAAAGACGCCGGGTGTCTCCGGCAACACTCTCGCCGTTGCGGTAATGTTCCGAAGCTTTCTGTGAATAGCTGCGCCCAAGTGAATCACCGATAAGTGTCATGGGTTCCCCGAGGATCCGCTGGGTCAGGGCGTAAAGGCCTGCTTCCAATGGGCCGAAGAAAAACCCGATGAGCAGAAGAGGGGCCTGGACGCTTGCCCTCTGGATGAATGCATCACCAACATATTTTGGGAAAATACGGTATCTGCCTGCGATCTCCAGAATCCGGCGGATGTTGCAGCTTGTCCAGACATCTTTCAGGGGTTGCAGACCCACAACAAAAAGGGCGACTGTTGAGCAGAAAACCCCGGCGACTCTGCCGGTCAGAAGACCGGTCGGGACGCCTGAGGCAATCAGGCCCAGGGAGATGGAAAGGCTTCTGTCGGTTACGGCGGCAATGATCTTAGAGGTCGCGAGGCGGTTGAAATGTTTCAAACGCAGGAACCACATGTCGGTGATCTGCTGGATTCCTGAGACCAGAATCAACAAGGGGATGAAGAACAGAAGGGTGGGGGCGCCGAGGTTCAGCACCGTGGCGAGATAAGCAGGGGCTGTGAGAATGGCGATCAGGCAGACGAGACTTGTGGTTGCAACAAGGAATATGCAGAGGGCAACAATGTTGTCGGCGTCGGCATCATTTTTCGGCAGAAGAATAGTATTGTTGTAACGGAGGCAGGATATGGCGACAAAAACTTCTGCAACGGCGAGCAGAAGCGAAAATGTTCCGAAAACCTCAGGGGAATAGAGCCTGGTTATCAGCGGCGCCAGACCAAAGGTGATGATTCTGGCAACAACATTGCCACCCACCAGGGTCATGGTGTTTCTGAAGAACCCGTTTTCTGCGGCGGGTAGTGTGGTCGATGAAACAGCGGTCATTGGCCCCCCGCTGCTGCAAAGGCAAGTTGAACCGCCTGGGCGAAACGAAGCCTGGGGGTGATGATTTCGCGGCTTGTTTTTTTAACTCCGCAGATGATCTCCCGGTAGAAAGCTTCATCGTCCAGCAGGGAATCGATTTTACGCCGCAGATCATCGCTATTGTCGGCTCGGTAGAGAAGCCCGTTGACCTTCGGCTTGATCAGGTACGGGAAGGGGCCGAAGTCCGGGGCGACCACCGGGATCCCGAGCGCCAGTCCTTCCATGGCTGCCATGCAGCGTCCTTCCGGGAAAACGGTGCGGGTTGCCACCACCAGAATTCTTGCCGCCTTGAGCAGCATGATGATCTTGCTCCTTGCAACCTTGCCGAGGACGATCACCTGGTGATTGAGACTTTTTTCGGCAATCCGGTCCTTGAGCTGCTGCAGGTCGCGGCCACCTCCGGCATAGATCAGCAGGAATTCCGGGTTGGTCTTCAGCCGTTCTTCCAGCGCGCTGAAGAGGTCGAAGATGCCCTTGTACTCCTCCATCCGGCCAACATATAAAACGTAGGGGCGGGAGGTATATTGAAGCAGTTCCGGTGCGGGAGAGAGGTTTGCCGCTTCGCTGATGAAATCCTGGAAACCGACATCGAATTCGTGGATTCTCGCCGACTGCACTCCGGCCTCAAGCAACTCCTGTTTCAAATATGGTCCATGGCAGATCACCCCGTCGGCCCTGATCATACAATGGCCATCAAGGGTGGCCACGAATTTCGCCATCTTCGATTGCCCCGGAACGGACACCCGATTATGCCGGGAATGGATCCATGGAATGGTGTGCAGCCTGGCCGCGAGAAAGGAGATCCAGAGCAGGGGACCGCTACTGCCACAGATGATCCGGTGGGGGCGGTAAAAAATAATGATAAGAAACGCCTTGGAGAACTGGTACAGAAACAGCATGAATTTATAGAGCAGGAACCGGGTACGCGTGTTTTCAGTTTGGAGCACGATTGCCCGGACCCGCCCCTTCCGCAGGTCTGCTTTCCGGTTACTGCAGGAGAGAAGGAGGACCTCCCGGCCGCAGGCAAAACGGAGGAAGTCACCGATAAAGGCCTCGGTGCCGCCTTCGGGGACTGCTCGCGGACACTCTCCAAGAGCAGCCAGCTGGTCGGCGACATCGCCGTTTTTGATATACAGCCAGCGGGTTCCTTCGTTCATGGCGCCACCCTCTCGTTTTCCGCACTGTAGCCGTAGTAATCGAGCAGCGGACCTGCGTATCTGGCTATCGTGTCAATTTCATCCCGGGTGAGACGGTCGATGCTTTCCCGGTTAAGGTTCCTGAGTGACTGGGTTGCGCAGCCGGTGACGGTAGCCAGTGAAAATGTTTTGTGCTCAACTTCCGCAATTGCCTCGGCATCGACCTCGAGAAATTCTCCAAGCCTGGCTGCGCAGCCCGGCATGTTGTCGGCCAGGTCCTCGTAGCGGATTTCGAGATAGTTCTTGACCTTCTGCCGGTTTTCTTCGAGCGCTTCACCGGCCCGGCGCCAGTGGCGGGCGGCCCGTTCCACTGAATGGCCGGATTTTCGTTTGATCCCTTCGCAGACCGCGTACCCGTTGCGGACAAGGCCGATAAAATAGGCCTGTGGAAAATGATGGTTCAGAAAATCCATCCGCAGAACATTGGCCGGGGTTTTTTCCACGATAATCCTCTTCGGCGGTTTCGGCAGCGCGTTCATCCAGTCGTGGAGAAGGCGAGGGATCAGAACGGCAGTACCGGTCTGAGGCAAAAGCAGGTCGTCGGCATACTCGGACCAGATCCTGTCAAAACCGTACCGGTAAGCTCTCGGCAGGGTCCTGGTGTGGCGTTGTCCTTCATATTTCATGGTCGATACCAGACCGCATTTCTCCAGGGCTTTCTGGAGCAGGGTCGTGCCGGAATTGTTGCAGCCCACGATGAAAACCCATTTATGGCCGGAAAGTATTTCCCGGTAGTGCTCCGTGTAATAGTGTTTGCCGCCTGCAATATGCCATTGCCACCATCTCCGGGTGTCTTCAGTGTATATGTCCGCCTGGCGCAGCAAGCGAAACCGCAGGTTGGCGACTTTATTCATGATCATGAAGGATCGCCTGAAGTTGCGTGTCCGGTCCTGATCAGAAGGGGGCGTTCAAGAACCGGGGAAGTGAATGTCCTGTTGCCGCTTCGGACTTCAATCATATGCCATTGATCCGGGTCGGTTCCCTCCCCATGCTGCAGGTCGGGCGACCCTTCCCCGGCAGGTCTCGGCGAGTCGATCAGGTTGACAAACATGCTGTCCGGAGAGTTTTGAATGTAAAACAAGGCTTCTCCCTTGTGGGCAGCGCCGTTGCCGCCATATCCGAAGATCTGGATGTTTCTTGAATTGTTCACCAGCATCACCGGCCGGTTCCCCTCGCCCTTCAGACCATGGAAGGAAATATTTGCACTGTTTTCCACCCTGATATTGCATGCACCGGCTGATCTTTCCGCATTACACTGGTAAAAGGAGAGCGGGCCGCTCGTGTTTCTTACCTCAAGATGGCTATAGGGTTCTTCGAAGGCGAAAGGGAATCCGTCATCCTGGAAGAAATTGTATATCTTGCCCTCGCCGCCGCTTGAAACATAGAGCAGGGAGTGGGTCCTTTTCTTCTTCATGCCTTTCCGCGCCTTGCCGAATCCTGAAAAGGGGGGCAGGGTATCGAAGTTGACATCACGGACAATCGTGTTGCCCCGCAGGTTTAAGCTGTAGGTGTCGGGAACGGAATAGGGCGTATGCAGACCGAGGAAGGCAATAGTGGCAGAACCTCCGGGTGCATCAGAGGTCTGGATCAGCGGCGCGGCAGCGAAGGGTGAGCTGATCGTCCGGCAGCCGCTACGCGATGTGATAACTGAAAGGTGCCTGGCAATGCCGATCAATTGGGTGTCCGGTCTCAATTTGAGCGGTGCCGAGATGTTGTAGTATCCCTTGGGCAGAAATACGGTCCGGTTTTCATCGATGGCCCGCTGAAGGGCGATGGTGTCATCGGCCCGGCCGTCTCCCTTGGCATGGTATGGGGTGCTCCGGACGTTGGCCGCACCTGCTGTTTCCCAACCGGGGAACCCTGCCGCCCACAGGTGACGGCTTTGCAGGTTTTCCGGCGGTGCTGCGCGGTGGAGGATACGGAGCGGATCGTTTCTTTTCCGGCCCTCTTCATAGACGTTCATTGAATAACGCCAGTCGCGCCATTTTCCCGGCTGAACCGGGTTTGCATATTCTTCAACCCTGATCCAGCCGTCCCGGGTGGGGGGCGGCAAGGGATCGTCATGCCCGCTGATGATCCGGCTTGCGTTCCGGAGATACACGTTTTTCAGGTAGATACTGCTCTCCGAGGTAAAGGCCGGGCCTGGCGCTGAGAGGGATATCCGGCTGTCGATGAAATTCATCTGCCCGTGAAAGGGGGCCCAGCCGGCTGCTTTGCCGACGATCGGGACGCTGTTGCCGGGGGAGTCGATCCGGATACCTGCCGCAGAAAGTGCCTGCCGCCCCTGGTAAACGATTGCCGCCTCGATTTGTCCGATCAGGGTGATCCCGGTGATGGACGGGGATGGTTGGGTCTGATGCAGGTCCAGGCCATAGCGTCCACCGATGATCGTAACATCAACAAAGCTGCCTCCGGAACCGCATCCGCCTTCGATGCCGGTGATTCCATCCCCGACCTTGATCAGCGATTCTTGAATACCCGACCCTTGCGCACCTTGATGATGGATTGCCACAGCCCCCGGGTTGTTCCCGCCAATCTCAATGTTCAGATTCACGAACATCTGATTCATGGAAACCGGAGGGGCAGGTTTTTCAGGTTTATCAAAGCGCCTTGCCCAGAAATGAATGACCGGTTTTGGCTTGGAACGGCTACCAAACCCTTTAGCGCCGGATTTCAGAAAGATTGTCGGTCGGGTCCCCGTTCGTGACCCGAACAGAATACAGGGGTAATTCCGGGCATGATTGATTTTGCCGTTTGAACGTTTGTAATAGTTCTGGATGCAGGAAATAGTGTCGGTGATCATGTAGGTTCCTGCAGGGAAATAGGTGACCATCTGGTGGTCTCTTGCAAAATCAACGGCGGCCTGGATGGCTGCGGTTGCATCATTTTTCCCGGTGGCATCGGCCGAGAAAGGCGCTGCGGTCACATCGACCAGGCCGAGTTCGGCAAGCCTCCGGTTTCCCGGTTCATCCGGAATTTCCAGACTGATGCCATCGACCACCGGCCCGGTAACGGTCGGGTGGACGAAGGTTGGCGACCAGTCACTATTGCCTGTTGCGGCGGTAACGGCTTCCATGACCACCAGGAGAATGACCAGGAACGGGTATTTGATGGAGATCGGCCGGTGGGAAATGGAATCTCGAAGCAGGTTGTATCTCATGAAATTTCGCCCGGAGAACTCATGCTATCCGACTTTTTTCAGTTCCGGTTTGGTGACGCGGCATTCCTCACCGACGATCTTTTGCAGATACGGCATCAGTTTCTTATGGAGATCGGGCCAGTCCAGGGCGAAAGCGAGGTTCGCCAGCTGGAAGCCCGCCTTGTCGCCGCAGTCGAATCTTTCTCCCTTGAAACGGTAGCCAAAGATCGGCTGTTCTTTGAGCAGCATTGACATGGCATCGGTAAGCTGAATCTCATTGCCGGTACCGATGATTTTCCGATCGAGCAGGGTGAAAATTTTTGGAGTCAGGATATACCGGCCGATAATCGCGAGGTTGGACGGCGCATCCTTGGGGTCGGGTTTTTCCACCAGGCCATTGACCCGGGCCACCCCGTTGATATTTTCCTTGATCTCAATGATTCCGTATCTTGAGGTTTCTTCCCGGGGGACTTCAACCACCGCGACGATCGATGAACGCAACCGGTCGAATTCGGTCATCATCTGGGCAAGAACCGGGACGTCGGACTGGATCAGGTCATCGGCGAGGATGACCGCAAAAGGCTCGTCACCGATGATATTTCTGGCACACCAGATGGCATGGCCAAGGCCAAGAGGTTGATCCTGCCTGGTATAGGTGATGGTGCCCGATTTAGGGACAAGATCTTTGATCTGCCGGAGCAGGTCGGTTTTGCCGCGTCTGCGTAACGTTTCTTCCAGGACCAGGGATCGGTCAAAATGGTCCTCAAGGGCGCTTTTCCCTTTGCCGGTGACAAAGATGATTTCTTCAATGCCGGAAGCAAATGCCTCTTCCACGGCATATTGAATGATCGGCTTATCGACAACCGGCAGCATTTCTTTCGGCATCGCTTTTGTTGCGGGAAGGAACCGTGTACCGAGGCCGGCGACCGGAAAAACGGCTTTGCGGATTTTCATGTCTGTTCTCCTGTTTTCACCCTTCGGGCATAAATCTCGTGCGAACAGGCAGGCTGCTCAAGCATCGTATCCGGAGCAGTGTTCCGGTTCGGAACGGGTTGGCCGGGAGCATGGGAATCCGTCCGTTTTTTTTCCGGTGCTGTCCGGTGGTGCCACCTCCAGGCGGTCTGAATGATGGTTTCCAGATCTTCAAATTGCGGTTTCCAGCCGAGAACCCGGCGAATTTTGTCTGAGCCGGCAACCAGAATAGAGGGATCACCACTCCTCCTGGCTGCTGCAATCACGGGGATGGAGTGACCGGTGACTTTTCGGGCAATTTCGATCACTTCACGAACCGAGTATCCTTTGCTGTTCCCCAGGTTGAAACAGCCGCTGTCTCCTCCCGCCAGAAGTCTGGTCAGGGCAAGCAGGTGAGCGCGGGTCAGGTCGTTGACATGGATGTAGTCCCGGACGCAGGTGCCATCAGGGGTGGGATAGTCTGTGCCGTAAATACTGATCGCCTCTCTTTCGCCGGTGGCCACTTTAAGGACCAGCGGGATCAGGTGTGATTCCGGGTTGTGCCGTTCACCGATTTGTCCGGAAGGGTGCGCCCCGGCCGCGTTGAAATAGCGCAGAGCGATATATCGAAAATCAAATGCTGCGGCGCAGTCGCGAAGGAGTTGTTCAATCGTGAGTTTTGTCGTGCCGTACGGATTGGTCGGCAGACAGGGATGCTCCTCGGTGATCGGGGTTGCCAGCGGTTCTCCATATACTGCTGCGGTAGAAGAGAAGATGAACCTGTTGACTCCGAATTTTTTCATTGCCGAGAGCAGTTCGATCGTCTTTGCGATATTGTTTTTATAGTACTTTAGCGGATCCGTGACTGATTCTCCGACGAGGGAAAATGCAGCGAAATGCATGACCGCATCAATCCGGTTATAACCGAAGACCGAGTCAAGGACTCCGGGGTCGCCAAGGCAACCGGTGATCAGTTTGCCGCCACAATAAGACTCCCGGAAGCCGGTTGAAAGGTCATCAAGAATAACGACCCTGTGTCCCTGCCCGAGGAGTTCTTCGACCATGTGGGAACCGATGTAGCCAAGCCCGCCGATTACCAGGATTGTCGGTTGGGTCTTGTTTGTCTGCCCGGAATTAACCATCTGCGCGCCTCATGTGAGGTATCCCTTTTCTTCAAGAAACAGCAGGACTTCCTGTGCCGCTTCATCGGGAGTGATTTCGGTTGTGTTGAGGCTGATGTCCGGTAAAGCCGGCGGGATATAGGGGTCGGAGACTCCGGTAAAACCCTTGATCTTTCCCGCCCTTGCTCTGACGTAAAGTCCTTTCCTGTCCCGCTGCTCACAGATTTCCTGCGGGGTTGACATATAGACCTCGATGTAGCCGCCATATCTGCTGATCAGCTCACGGTTGGCCCGGCGCGATTCTTCAAACGGGGCGATCGGGGCACAGATCGCTATGCCGCCGTTTTTGGTGATCTCTCCTGCGACAAAGCCTATCCGGGTCACGTTGAGATTTCGGTGTTCCCGGGTGAAAGAAAGTTCCGAGGAAAGGTTTTTCCGGACAATATCGCCATCGAGCAGAGTGACGGGGCGGTTGCGCATCTCAAGAAACCTGACGAGGAGGACCCTGGCCAGGGTCGATTTTCCGGCCCCCGACAGGCCGGTGATGAATATGGTGAACCCCTGTCTGGAACGGGGACGATAAGTGTATTTCAGCTCCGAGATGATCTCGGGGTAGGAGAACCAGTCCGGAACGGGAAGATCCGACTCAAGTCTCCTGCGAAGTTCGGTGCCGGAGAATACAACAGTATTCATGCCATCCTCGATTTCGGGTACAGGCAGAAAACCGGCCTTTTCCTCCACGTATTCCATGCGGGTGAAGGGGACCATTTTTATCTCGATCTCCTCCTCGTGTTCGCGGACCAGGTCCTGGGCCGCATGCCGGGGATAGTAACGCTCGGAATTGTCCGGATTCGACAGCGGGTCGCAGTGGTCATCCAGGACAAGGAAATGGCTGCACCCGTAATTTTTCTTGATCACTGCCTGCCAGAGCGCCTCACGGGGACCGGCTCCGAGAACTATTTTCGGGCACAGGCCAAGGTTTGTGATATTGCTCGGGAACCGTCGGGCAAAATGCTGCCAGCATTTGACCAGGGTGTAATGATTGATATCCGACGGCTCATCGGAACCGATCATCGGGTGCAGGAATATATGGGCTCCCGCCTCCCTTGCGGCACGTAGAATCGCTTCACGGTCCACCCGGTGAAGAAAATTGTCGCAGTGTACTCCGAGAACGTGACGCCAGCCGTTCTGGTGGAATTTTCGGTGAGTCTCGGAGGGGGTGAGCCGGATCGTCTTGAAATCGTAATGGATCGGCAGGAGGATTCCTTCAACATTGCCGGCAAGATACCATGGCTTCCGCCCGGAAAAGAATGTCCTGACCCCGGGATGGGCGGCGGAGTTGTGGGTGCCGTATACGCATCGGGCTTCCCGTTCGAGATCAGGCTGCCAGATTTCACTGATCGTGAGGACGGCAAGCATGAATCCCTCGGCATCGTTCAGGGCGAGCCGATCACCGACTGAAAGCACTGAAGCCATCGCTTCATCGACATCAAGACATACCGGAACGGGCCACACCGTGTGGTTGGTCAGCCGCATTTTCTCCAGCACATTTTCGTAATTCTCCCGGTTGAGATATCCGGTCAGAGGGAAAAAGGCGCGGTTCAGGAGCAGTTCCAGTTCAGAAAGCTGCCTCTGGTTCAAGTCGATGCCATGACAGGTGAATGCATCACTCTTGAGTTTCTCTACCCTGCGAAAATGGACGAGAAGAGTGTCGGAATAATCAGTCGCCGGTATCTGGATGAATTCGTGTAATATCTGAGATGATGTCACGGGTGCTCACTCATGAAATTGGCGCCCGGTGCCGGGCGTTTTTATTGGGACATCAAAACATCAAAATATTACAGGGATATTAATTTTAGATTGTGTTTTGGTTTTGCACCCAACGGCTATAAGTCTCGATGTCTCGCAAGCCCGCTTTCGCCCGGTGGCATAGGTTTCGGATAAGCAGGCACGCTGCTCAACTTAAGCTTTATTCCGGCTTCAGTCAGTCGTTCCGGAAGGTGGGGAACCGGGATGTCCTGTTTCACGGCCTGCTGCGGGAGAGTTTATATGTTTCGGGTGAGCTGCTCGATAACGGCAGGGAGTTCCTGGAGAGTTTCGATGGTGAAGTCCGGGATCATCGCGGCAAGGATTTCTTCCCGGTCTTTTTTGCTCCCGGAGAGAAATGGGGAGCGGCTGTTTTTTCGATAGGCGTCCTCAATGGTTTCATGGCGGTGTTCTCCCTGCTGGATCTTGACGGTGGTCATCCCGAGCAGCTTCGCACCGAGGATGTCGGCCCAGTATCTGTCGCCGACCATCAACGCCTTTTCGAAGGAATAGGGTCTCTCCCTTTGGGCCTGTTCCCATAAGTAAGGGTATGGTTTGGCGCGGGCCGGATCATCGGTTGCGTAGAAAAGGTTGAGCTGAATATCCCGATCCGGATCGTGGAAGGTGAAAAAGCGGGCTAAATCGAGCCGCACCAGTTTTGCCGCCTGTTTAACCGGGCGGCCGTTTGAGACTATGGTTAACCGGTATGTATGTGAAAGAGCTTCGAGTACCGAGTAGGCTCCGGGGGCGGCCATCATGTTACCGGATTTGCAGTCCCAGTATTTTTCCACCCCGGAGGCAATGATGATCGGGTCTTCAACCCCGTTGTAAAACTTGCAGAGCCTGTCAAAATGATCCCCGGCATTGGAATCGACTGACCTGATCTCCCTGAGCGTATGAAGCGCTTCGGCGGGTTCGGCCCGGAGGCCGTGCTCAATCATGGTTTTTACGGCAAGACCGAGGGTGTTTTTCAGAAATGTCGCAGGAATGTAGAGGACCGAATCAAGGTCGAAATGTATGCATTGAATCTCCACCGATTGCACCTCCCCCGGCAATTGAAAAGGATGATCTGCGGTCCTGCCGGTTCCCTGACCGGCAGGACCATCATACGGGGCAAGATTACGGTTCTACTTTTTTTGGGCGGATGAAGCAGCAGGTTTTTTTGCCGCCGGAGTATCCTTTTGTGCAACGATTTCTTTTTTTGCTGCAGCAGCGGGTGGTGTCGTCGCCGGGGCAGGCGCCTTTGCGGCGGGCATCTGCGGGGCGGATTTGGTCGGCTCCTTTTGGGCCTCGGTTTTCCCGGCGGGTGGAGCAGACTTGGGTGCAGCCGGTTTTTTGGAGGTTATGGTGACAGATTCTTCGGAATCCGGGGCGTTTCGCCAGGAAAGCTCAATGCTGAACTTTGATTTATCCTTCTTGCTTTTCGCTTCGACCTTGACGTTGATCGTTTTGGGAGTCTGGAGATCTACGTAATCATCGCCCTGCTGGACCACGATCTTGCCGTCATTGATACTTTTGATCAGGTCTTCGAGATATTTGACCGCTTCTTTTATTTCCATCAGCTGCTTGAGTGATACCTTGTTTGTTTCCATTTGCTTCTCCTCATGTTTGTTTTTTAGGTGAAAGATGTCAGCACAGTGATAACAGAACCGGTAACAGCAGGTTGTCATCGATCAGTGGTTCGCTTCCGGGACTAATCAGGGCACAATCGATAAGCTCGATCCCGAGGAGGGCAAAATAATCGGCATCAATACTCCCTGGATATTTCCCGTTTTTCCGATCGACCAGCACAAAGGTGATCAGTTGGTCGGGCGTTATCTCCATGTTTTCCCTTCGACCGCACTCCATAATTGCCTCGACCTGGTCCATCAGGGTATACCCGATACATTCAGGGTCGGCGTCGGTATTCGGGACATATATTTTTGGCGCATCCGTGGTTGCAATTGCGGTGCAAACTCCGTTGACTTCAAGGTTTACCAGGATGCTGGAGAAAAAACTTCCCATCGGGTAGCAGATCAACTCCGCTTCGCTGATGAGTTTTTTTACCTTTTTCCGCAGTTTCAGAAGATACGGCGCCGGATTCTCATGATTATTGGTGAGGAATATCCGTTTGATCCTGGTGGTCAGGGGCGCGGTTTCCTTGCCGGTCATCAGATGCTGGCCTACGATCAGCGAGCCGTCTTCGAGTTCGGCGGCGAGGTGTAGATACTTGTTGGCGATGGGGCGTACGGTGCCGCGGACCCAGACCAGTTGCGAGAAGATATAAATAACCGGATCGAGATGCCGGCGATTTTCCAGGTATCCCGCGGTCAGGATGAGGTTGCCGATACTGGCGCCGGCCAGATCGAATTCCTCAGGCATTGCCTGCTGGAACCGAAAGAGATGGTTGCGGATTATCTTGCGCATCGGATCAGGGATTACCCGGATCAGGCGGTGTCTGCCCTTGACGATATAATCAAGTTCGTTTGCCAGTTCCCGCTGATCAATGTTCTTCGGGAGTCGGTAGTTGAAAAGCTCGTACACTTCCGGGTTGCCCTGATGACTCTGGTCGGCAAGATCCATAAGCCTTGCCCGGACGTCACCAACCGCGGGCATATGAAAGGCCTCGCGGAGTTTTGCGGAACTGCCGCCGGAATCGAATGCGGTAATAATGTGGATGGAATTACCGGTGTAGAGAATGAGTTTTCGGCTTAATCCCCTGAGGGCGGTCCCCCCGCTGAAAAAAAGAATTTTTGGGCCGAGTTCGGGGCTCTTCCTGAAGCGTTCCAGTTTGATGGCGTTCGGAATTAATACATTTCTTGATATTCTTACACGCATGGAAAGACCTCGTCTGGAGATAGCCGAACAAGCTGGTCTTTTATATGGTTCCGCATTTCATATATCGCAGACCTGCATCTGCCGCCGTGTTGAAGTCAATGCCGCCGCTGATCTCGAAAACCGGGCAGTGGCCAAGCAGTTCAATGTACTCATCGATGCCGGGATCTTCGGGTGATCTCGATGCATCATGGATGAAAAAGAGTCCGGTCGCTTTCATGAAAGCAGGGACCAGATCACGGCGCCGGGCCAGGTCCACCTGATTGATCCGTACCGGCAGGTCCTGCCGCTGCCAGTTGAGGATGAAGAGGGCGTCCATCGGCCCGCAGAGTTTAAATCTGTCCGGCCCGAAACATTGGTCCAGGAAGACATCATATTTATGCTCCAGCTCCCAGAGGGAGTCGCCTGATAAGCTGCGGAATTTTTCCTTGTCCGCCTCGGGAATTACCTTGTCCAGGTGAGGATTGTTCAGGGCGGTGCCGGGATTAATCCGCGGCAGTTTGGCCACGCCGGTCATCTGCAGCCCGTCGCCCTGTCTGATTGCCATAAGCCTGTCGTTGCTGATGAAGGTTGCTCCCCTGCTGACCATGTGTAAGGCCAGGGTTGATTTGCCCATGCCGGAAAAACCGGCCAGGGCCAGCCCCCGACTGTGGTAGAGGACTCCAGCGGCATGGCCGAGAAAGTATCCTCTGTTCAGTTTCCAGGCAATAAAGCGGTTGTTGACGAAGTTGATTACCTGGTTGGCATTGCTGAGGCAGGGACCTATGGCAAGATGGCTGGTGCGGCTGAAAATGAATACCATTCCGGTGAGCCGCTTGCGGACGATTCTGCCGTCTGGAAGGTCACAGTATTCTTCCTTGCTCCTGCTTTTTCCCGGATCCGGCTCCTTGGTGTTAAAGGAGAGGCGAAGATCGGGAGGGGCTGCTTGATGTACTGTGATCACGATATCCGGGGAATGATTCCCGGTAACAAAACCGGCAAAATAATGGGCAAGCTCCTGCCGAAGTTCCGCAGAATTGCTTCGCACTTCGATCCGGCATTCCTCGAACTGGAGAAAGAGCGAGCCGTTCGTGGGATGATTCTTTCTGATCCGGTCAATCAGACCCAGGCAATCGGCGTTCATGGCCTGTTCTCCTCTGACAGCTTGTTGGTGACATATTCAACGAATAATCCGGCCGGGTCCAGATCGCTGGTATTCACGATCCCCCGGAAACCGCCGAACGCGGACACTTCAAAAACAATCGGCCCCTTTGCTGTTTCGACGACGTCGACACAGGTAAAGTCGAGACCGAACAGGTCCTGGGCCTTTTTCGCAAGGGCGATTGTTTCAGGGGCAGGTTCGTGCCTTTCGTATTTGCCTCCGGAAACCGTGGTCGTATTCCATGAGTTTCCCTGATTGCATCTTGCATAGGTTGTAAGATATCTGCCGCCGAGGAAAACCACCCCGAGATCACGATCTCCCAGGTCAATCTTCTTCTGGATGTAAATGATCCTGTTTTCTTCCTTGTATCGGGTGATCAATTCCCGTGACTTCTTGTCCGCCTTCAATACCATCATCCCGCGTGCTTTTGTGGAATACAGGGGTTTGAACACCGCCTCCTTATACATTTCAAGCGTCCGCTGGGCCATATCCACGTTCTCGGTGATGGTGGTGGGAGGCATCGGAATACCGCTGAGCCGCAGGGTGACCGTGCAGCTCAATCTGTCCAGGACCCGCATGATCCTGGTCGGTGATGAGAATATTTTAACCCCCTTGCCGGAGAGAAAACGGAGTATCTCAAGACGGTCCAGCAGGTCCGGGGAGTATTTTGCCCCGATCTTCTTGATGATCAGCGCATCAAAAGCGGTGAGGTCCTGGTCATTGAACCAGACTTTGCCCGCATCAAGGTCAAGGACCGTCTTATCCATTTCGATGAGCAGTCTCTCGCCGGTAACGGCACCCGCTGTGTCCGCAAGGGTTTCCGAGGACCACCCGCCCTTTGTTCCAATGACACCTATTTTCATGAATTTCCTGTATATATCAGTAATAAAGGACCGTTGTGTTCATTCTGAATTCCTGCCACGGCCGGCCCAGATTGGCGAACAGCAACAGCTTGTCGAGAAGAAAATGTGCCCGGAGGTACATCTCTTCGGCAAAAACTTTATTGTGTTCAAAACGGGTTGAGGTGTAAAACGATCTGGCCAGGGCAAGGGTGAGACGCGCATCAAAGGTGCTGTCATGCCATTCAGCGGCGACAAGGGTGGCGTTGACATAGAAGTCCTTGATGATCTGATTGAGTCGGTCGCGAAGTATTTTCTCGTATATCGGGATCCTGAAGTTCGACACGAGAAACACCGAGATGTCCTGAATGTAATCCGCCTGTCTGGACCGGTAGAGATCGATATAATGGATCATCTGTTCTTCGGGGTCGAAAACAAGATTGTTCACATTGAAATCGCCATGGATACGGACACTGAATGGCGCCGGCAGCTCTTTTTCAATCTCCCGGCAACGTTGCAGCAGGCTGCCGGTATCGAGGACCTTGGTGAAACCAATGTCCTGTTCACCACGGTAAAATTCCGGATGGACCTGCCGGATATGCGCGAATCTTTCCTGGAGCTGCTTCATATAATCGGTGGCTATCGGCTCCTCTTTTCTGGTCGACAGCCAGACCTCCCTGCTCGTTTCCATCAAAACGAAAAGGGCATTATTCAGGCTCTCATCTTCACCGTTCAGGAGAATCTCATCGAAGGGACAGCCATGGATGAATTCTACGAGCATCGAGGTGGTGCTTTCACCCTCCTGGTAACTGAAGACCCGGGGGGCAAGGCCTGGGAAAAGAGTGTTCCAGGTTTCCAGACTCTCTTTTTCAGTACGGATCTTATGGGTGTTCCCTTCCTTGAAGATGCTCTCCTTGGTTTTTGACACCTCCCGTTTGCCCTGTCCCAGCCGACTTATCCTGCATCCTGAGCGACTTCCAAGGATTGACTGGAAATCAATGTCCGAGGCTGAACCGTCGAATCCCAGCTGCTCAAGATTGCTCTGCATTGACAGGAACTGATGGATCTTGATCTTCTCCCCGACGATGGCAAGAATCAGAGCTTCTCCGATATTCAGAATCAGGTCACCGATCCGTTCAAGGTAGCGGAAGATAAAAAGTGTGGTGACCAGATCCTTGTTCGGGTGGTCGTCGGCAAACATTTCCATGATCTTGTCGAAATTCTGCTTGTAGAGCCTGTCGGTCAGCGGTTCCCGCTTGCAGATGTCCAGCGCCCCCTGAAGATCACGCTTTTCGTATATCGGCATGACCGATTCCAGGCCTTCGAGGACCGTACCGAACATTTGGGTGTAGTTGAACCTGTTGATGAAATCAGGGTTTTCGAGATAGCCGAGCTGTTTGGTAATATTGACACTCTGGTCGGCGATCCGCTCAAGATTGACTGCAATGGTCTGCAGGGCCCTGATGTCGTTGAGGTCCCTTTTGGTCAAGGCTTTTTCGCTGATAAAGTTGCTGAAACACTCGGTTTCAATCAGGTTTTTAAGGTTATCGATGTAGTCGTCTTTTGAAAATATTTTCTCGAAATCGTTGGGATTGGATGAGGTGAACAGCCGCAACGATGCGCTGAGAAGATTCACGGTTTCGTGAATCATAAACCGCAGATTTTCATGAATGTTTTCAAAAACAACAGTCGACATGGAGGGGGGCTCAGTTTACGATATCGAGTTGCTTGATCGAGGAGATGGTCACCCCTTTTTCTTCTTTCCACGACAGCTTCATGGTGAGTTTTCGGGTAGTGCCTTTTTTCCTCGCTTTGATCCCGAGCTTGACCAGATTTGCAGGTTCCAGGCAGATCTCCTCACCGTTGGATCGAAGGATAATTTTCCCCTTCTCCAGACCTTCGAGGATGGATTCGAGATATCCTTTAATGGTTTGGGTATCCTGGAGCGATTCGAAAATAAAATCCTGTTTGTCAGACATCTTTTCCTCCATTTCCTGGGTAGTAAATTTCAAGCAAGCCGCGCCTTGTATTCCTTGATAATCCGGGGTCGCTGCATGTCTGCTTTAATCAGTTTCTTGCGAATTTCCGGATCCTCCCAAAGGGGTTGAAAACCGATCTCCCGTGAAGCCTTGGCGGGGTCCTGCTCGGAAGCGTCCTTCAGCACCTCGCCCATATGGGTGTCATCACCCATGAAAATGAGAAGTTTTTTGTGTGACAGACCGGGCTGTTTGTTGCGTCTGGTCACTACCGAAATCAGAAAATCGGTGTATTCGCTCGACTGGGGGTTCCAGACTTCGTAGCCGTCAACATCGTAGTCTGCCAGAAGGATCGGCCAGAACTGTTCCGGATGGGGGATGACTATGCCGGCGCCGAGGGAGCGGGCCTCTTCAATGACCTCGGATGTCCGATAGAAATACGTGAGAGGGAAGTTTTCCTTGACTGTCATTTTGACGGCCTGGAGGAAATTCTGCGCCCGATTGATGAAATCGTGCCCGAATTCGCTTCGGTAGGTATCGACATAATTCCGGAGAAGTTTGTTTTTCAATGAGGCGGGCTCAAGGTCGTCCTGATGTTTTTTGAGAAGCTTTTCGACCTTGCCGACCACGGTCCGGATGAAAGAAATGATTTCCGGTGAGGCGCCGGTGGTCGTTGCGGCCTGTTCGAGTCTTTCTTCAACCGGGGATGTTATGGTATGGATGAACTCAAAGAGCTGGGATGAACGGTACCGGAAGGTGTAGGTGAGGAGTGATTTCAGTACGCTCGCGTGTTCAACTTTCTTGTTCTCAAAATGAAGCAGCAGTTGGACCTTCCGTTCGAACCCTTTTGAATAACAGTCAACCTCCACTCCGCTGTAATCACCATACGCCATAATCTGGTTGTGCTGGGTTGGGATAATCAACTGCTCCTCAATATTAGGGTAGAGCGCCGAGATTCGTCTGGAGACAAGATCAAGCGGCACGAATTCAGGGTGCCAGTGCACTGCCATGATGGCTCTCTGCCGGGGATAGGTTGCTTTGGGAGTTGTGATATTGTTCTTCTGCCGGTCAGACAGTTCCGTCGAAGTCACCTGGAAGAATCGCTCCGTGTCCTTTTCGGAAACCTCACCCGCAAGGTGTTTTATCGCGTCGGTCTGTTCCCGACCGGATTTTGGTTTTACCAGTTTCATGCAATCTCACCGTTTACAGTGCAGCTTTCAATGATATGAGGATTTCAGAGGTGTACCTTCAGTCATACTTGTCATGGCAGAGGGTTTTCCGGGATTCGATTGCATGCAAGGTGGTGACAAAGAGTTCAAGATTGCCGGTGTCATGATTATTTTTGAGTTCACAGCACAATTTCATAAACTCTTCATAATATTCGTCTCCGTACCCTTGATTGGTAAAAGAGATCATCGTTTTTGCTTGATCCAGGAATCTCTCAACTGTGTACCGATGAGGAATTTCATTGTTTTCAATACTGCTTTTCATGGCGCTGAAGGTGGTTTTCATCTGTTTTTTGATCGTCTTGTATTTCACCGGAGCAACGACATCCTCGTTATCACCGACCAGGGTTTCCCTGGATTTGATCTTGACCTTGACCTGCAGCTGAGGGCCGCTCTTTTTAAGCTGGATTTTAATCTTTTTAAAGTCTTCGAGATCAATGTCGTAGGAAGATATGTCAATGTCCGGCTTTCCTTCGATGGTGTCGGCAAGTTTGTGCAGTAATTTGCCGACCTCTTCAAGGTCTAATAACTTTTCGAAGATCATCTCCCTGGAACCCATTTCGTCACCTCATCATTTTCATTGGAAAACCGACAGTGCAGCCGATCAGCAATCGCTCACAAAACTGGTTTATTAAATCAGCGCCGAACCCATAATTCAATATAAAAAAGATATGTATAAACAAATACATAGGCATAATTAGGAATGGGTTAAAAATATGTTATTATTCGGTTAGATTTTCTTTGTGTTGCAGGCAGAATTCATCGCCTTGTGAACTGAATCAGAAGACTAACCGGATCGGAATTCCGGTGTCGGGGTGAAGGAGGGTTCTTGTTCGATTTTTAATCAATATGTAACAGAAAATGAACAGTGCTCTCCTAAATTGTGATGCAAGTTATTCAGATCATTCTTTTGAAAGGAGGACCCGAGATGAAAAGTGTCTGCGTCAGTTGCAATAATGATTTTGTCATTGATGGTAAAGAGGAACAAATCTCCATGGCCACCCATGGCATATGCCGTTGGTGTGCCGAACAGAGGTGGAGACAGTTGTATCAGTTCAAGGTGTATGAATTCAAGCCGGTGACGGTTCAGGCAACTTTCTCATGCGGGTGATTGTACTCCGGGAATGAAGAGGATCGTGCTGTTGATGAGCGGTGCCCGAGTAACTGAGAAAACTGGAGACAGATTATGATAAATGGAGGCCGTTTCGGCGCAAAAGTATTTGGGACAGGGTATCTTTTCGTTTGTTTATTGATTGCTTACAGCACTGCCCACGCTTCAAGTATTGAAATTGATACCGGTATCCCGGAATATGTAAAAGTCAGCGGGGTGTCGGGGAATCTGGACAGCATTGGGTCTGATACCCTGAATAACCTCATGACCTACTGGGCCGAATCCTTCCGTAAAGAATACCCGAATGTGCGAATCCAGATTGAAGGAAAGGGTTCGTCCACGGCCCCTCCCGCCCTGATCAGCGGTACGGCCCAGCTTGGTCCCATGTCCCGGGCGATGAAACGAAAAGAAGATGACGCATTTGAAAAAAAATACGGCTACAAGGCGACCCGCATCGGAGTGGCCCTGGACGCCCTTGCGGTGTTCGTGAACAAGGACAATCCCATTGAAGGCCTGAGTCTGCAGGAGATTGACGCCATATTTTCCAAGACCCATAAGGGGGGGATTGCCCGGGATTATCTAACCTGGGGGCAGGTAGGACTGGGCGACGAATGGGGCAGTATGCCAATCAGCCTGTATGGGCGGAATTCCGCATCCGGCACCTATGGTTATTTTAAGGAGAGAGCGCTCTTCAAGGGAGACTACAAAAACATCGTCAAAGAACAGCCCGGTTCAGCATCGGTTGTGATGGGCGTTACCGAGGACAGGGCCGGTATCGGATATTCAGGGATAGGATACAGGACCTCGGGGGTCAAAGCCATTTCTCTAGGGAAAAAAATGGGCGGCCAGGTCTATGAGCCGAATTACAAGAACGTTCTGTCAGGGAAATACCCTCTGGCCCGGACCCTTTATATCTATGTGGCCAAGGAGCCTAATCAACCTCTGCCCCTTCTCCAAAAGGAATTTTTGAAATTTATCCTTTCCCGAACCGGTCAGGAAATCGTCGTTAAAGACGGGTACCTCCCTCTCCCTTCGGAAACCGTCAGCAAAGAACTTGCCAAACTGATGGAAGGTTAATCGGCGCAGGGTTTCAACATCTGTATGCCTGGCTGAAGGGGCATGCTTTTCCTTTAATGAGCCGAAAGTTTGATCGGGTTGGCAATCAAGAAATTGAACATCCATGTATAAAATCGATAAACAATTCATCCGCAAGGTGAGGCGTAAGGACCGGATTGCGACCGGGGTAATCAAGGTCGGCGGGATGGTCATCATCGCCAGCGTGATCGCAATACTTGTGCTGATCGTAAAAGTTGCTTTCCCGCTTTTCATGCCGGCGCAGGCAAGGGAGATTGGGGCTTTTAAAATACCTGATTCCGCGGGGACGCCGATCGCAATCGGGATCGGTGATTATCAGGAAGTGGCCTATGTTCTTGGGGAGAACGGAGACTTTACATTTTATAACATCAAGGACGGGAGCAATTTAATCACCTTTCCAATGCGGGAAGGAAGCAGGGTCAAAGGGTTTGATTTTTATCGAAACTCAATCTACACGCTGCTCTGGGAAGACCACGCGATATCGGTTGTCAGGGTGGATTACCGGCCACTCTTCGATGGGGCAGGGAAACGTTCAATAGAACCTTTGGTTACGGTACTGGATGAACTCACTCCCAGGGATTACCAATCTGAGCCGATCCGGGTAGCAAGCCGGAGGTCGGACGAGGAGCGGTTAACCACCGCGGCCCTTCTGAAAGACGGGAGAATCCGGGTCGATCATCTGGTGAAAGTTACCGATCTGTTTGATAACGAAACCTCTGAAGAATATACCTTTCTGATCGACGAACAGATCAAGGGGGCAATCACCACCTTCGTCCTTGATGACCAGGGAATGGTGCTCTACGCGGGGACTGATCAGGGGAGTTTGGCCCGTTGGGACCTAGCCGACAACAGTCAAGCGGTCAAAACAGACGAAGTGGACGTAGAATCTGCAGGCGCGGACATCTCGAGCATGGCTATGGTTTTCGGTGAACTGTCCATTGCCGTAGGTGACATGGATGGCAACCTCTCGACATTCAGTCATGTCTGGACGGGTGGCGAGCAAATGGTCAGGAAGTTACGCAAGACGCATATCCTGAGGTCGCATGACGGGGCGGTTATTCATCTCACGCCGTCGAGGAGAACGAAATCTCTTGTCTCCCTTTCGGACCAGGGGATTATTCATTTCGACCATATGACCAGCGAGAATGCGCTTATCCGGCTCGAAGGGAACACTCTTCTTTTTGGTTTTGCGGGTAGAGGGAACGGACTGATCACCCTTGATAAAAATAACCTGCTGAAGGTTTGGAACATTGATAACCCGCATCCTGAAATTAACCTGAAGGCGCTGTTCGGCAAAGTCTGGTATGAGAGTTATCAGAACCCGGAGTATGTCTGGCAGTCATCTTCGGGAAACGATGATTTCGAACCGAAATTCAGCGTTGTTCCTCTCCTGTTCGGAACAATCAAGGGGACATTCTATGCGATGCTGTTCGCCATTCCGTTATCAATTTTCGGGGCGGTCTATACGAGCCAGTTCACCACCCCGGCCTTTAAAAAAAGTATCAAACCGATTATTGAGATCATGGCTTCCATTCCTTCCGTTGTCATCGGATTCCTTATTGCTCTCTGGCTCGCGCCAATTGTCGAACGATCTATCCTGGCGGTTCTGATCTGCCTGGTCATGGTGCCCCTGCTCTATCTTGTTTTCATGATCGTCCTCCAGCCATTATATAAAAACTCATACTTTCAGAATCGGTGTATGGGCTATGAGTTCCTACTCCTGATGCCGATCATCATTCTGGCGACTGCGATTTCCATAGGGGTTGCGCCGATGATGGAGTCCGTGCTGTTTGGCGGCAATTTCAAGCTCTGGCTCTATAATGATGTCGGAATGAGATATGATCAGCGCAACTGCCTCATTATTGCTTTTGGTCTTGGGATTGCGGTGATCCCGGTCATCTTCTCGATGACCGAAGATGCAATATCAAATATTCCGCACAGCCTGACCGCCGCGTCCCTCGCGTTGAGCGCGAGCAGGTGGCAGACGATCTGGAGGGTGGTTTTGCCCTCGGCCAGTCCGGGTATCTTCGCCGCGATCATGATCGGTTTTGGCCGGGCCGTTGGTGAAACAATGATCGTCCTGATGGCAACCGGCAATACTCCTATTCTCGACTGGTCAATATTTACCGGGATGCGCACACTCTCGGCCAACATCGCCGTAGAGATCCCTGAAGCCCCGGTAGCCGGCACCCTTTACCGGGTGCTTTTTCTTTGCGCAACGCTTCTTTTTGTTCTGACCTTTATCTTGAATACCGGAGCGGAAATAATTCGTGAACGGCTACGGAAAAAGTATGTCAGATATTAAGGGGTTGGAATGAAAAGCAAGTTCTGGCGACAGGGGGAGCCGTATGTCTGGGGGACGGGCTTGTCATTGTCCCTGATTATCCTGCTGATGTTTGTAATGCTCTATGCAGTTATCGGTAAAGGTGTAGCCGCTTTCTGGCCGGCTGATTTGGTTGAGTGCAGACTGGGCAGTGGCCTGAAGGTTATCGGTGAGATTACCGGAACAGAGACCATCCATGGTTCCGAGCAGAAGCGTTTCCAGTTCAAGATCGGCAATCGTGATCTTTACGGGCTTGATTTCAGGTGGATAGACGAAAGGGATATGGGGCCGATCACCTATCCCCTGGAGGTCTACGTGCTGGAACGTCAGGAATATGGGGATTTTTACGGATATCTGAAATTTCTGGATCAGAGACTTCTCAAGGTATCGCCCGCCAAAAAATCAGGGAATATTCTTGCTGATGCCATAGAGGCGGTTTCGCCCTTGCGGAAGAATGTTTCCGAACTCAATGACCGGATAGTGGAGCTCAATTATGAAGTCGAGCGGACCGGGATTCTGCTCAAGAAAATGGAGCATAGCGGTCTTGGGGAAAGCGAACGGGCGCAGGAATTGAAACTCGAGGTGGAATATCTCAAGGACAATTTTACGGATATTGTCGAGACCTTAAACGAAAAGCAGGCGGAGCTCAGCTCATATAAGGCGGTATTTACAGATGCCGGCGGTCGGGAAAAAGAGATTTCGATCAACGATATCGTCCGGTTTTATCAGCCAAACAAGATGACCGCTCTGGAAAAGCTTTTATATTATGGACAAAGACTCCGGGAGCTTTTTTTCGATGAACCAAGGGAATCAAATACCGAAGGAGGTCTTTTCCCGGCAATTTTCGGCACGATCATGCTCATTTTTTTAATGAGTATTTTCTCGTTCCCTCTTGGTGTGGTCGGAGGAATCTATCTGCGTGAATATGCTCGAGATGGGTTTTTTGTAAGAACGGTTCGCATTGCGGTAAACAATCTTGCCGGCATCCCCTCGATCGTATACGGAATCTTCGGCCTCGGGTTCTTCGTCTACGGTATCGGCAGTCAGATCGATCTCTTTTTCTTCCCGGAGCGACTCCCGATTCCGACTTTTGGTACGGGCGGTATTTTCTGGGCCAGTCTGACTTTGGGGCTGCTTACCGTGCCGGTTGTGATTGTGGCAACGGAAGAGGCCCTGGGCGCGATCCCGCCCGGAATCCGTGAAGGCTCTCAGGCCTTGGCGGCGACCAAGTTTCAAACATTGACCATGCTCCTTCTCCCGATGGCATCACCCGGCATCCTGACAGGTTTTATTCTGGCGATGGCGAGAGCGGCCGGCGAAGTTGCTCCGCTGATGATCACCGGTGTGGTGAAGCTTGCTCCGGCACTCCCGCTCGACAGTCATTTCCCGTTTCTTCATCTGGACCGGAAATTCATGCATCTTGGTTTCCATATTTATGATATCGGCTTCCAGTCACCCAACGTCGAAGCCGCGAAACCGATGGTTTATGTAACAACATTATTATTGATCTTGATCGTAGTCCTTATGACGAGCCTGGCGATCTATCTTCGCAATAAGATGCGCGCTCGCTATTCGGTGGTAGATGTATAAATTTTGAGGGCAGGTATGGGTCAAACAAACGAAGCGATTATCCAGGTGAAAGACCCTCAGGTTGCGGTTGAAAATCTCAGCCTGCACTACGGCGACACCCGGGCATTGAAAAATGTTACTTTTGATATTCCGAAATCACAGGTTACAGCTTTAATCGGGCCGTCAGGATGTGGGAAATCTACATTTATCCGCTGCATTAACCGGATGAATGATCTGGTTGATACGATCCGTATTGAAGGGAAGATCCATATTGACGGAGAAAACGTCAATGATCCGACTTATGATGTAATAGAGCTTCGCCGTAAGGTCGGAATGGTATTCCAGAAGTGGAACCCGTTCCCCAAATCCATTTATGAAAATGTTATTTACGGTCTTCGGATTGCCGGGGTGTCCAGCAAATTTATCCTCGACGACACCGTGGAGAGAAGCCTGAAGCGGGCCGCTCTCTGGGAAGAGGTGAAGGACAGACTGCATGTTTCTGCCATGGGGCTGTCGGGCGGTCAGATGCAGCGGTTGTGCATAGCCCGGGCCATCGCGGTAAATCCGGAGATCATTCTGATGGATGAGCCCTGCTCAGCTCTCGACCCCCTCTCAACCTCACGAATTGAAGAACTGATATCGGAGCTGCGGGGAGAATTCACGATCATCATTGTGACCCATAATATGCAGCAGGCAGCACGAATTTCTGATCTGACTGCTTATATGTACCTTGGCGAGCTGGTAGAATACGGACCTACCAAGAAACTGTTCACGAACCCGGAAAAAGAAGAGACGGAAGACTATATCACCGGCCGATTCGGGTAAGAAACCGGATCTTCGCCTAAAGTTTGCCTATCTGTTTAAGACAGCATATTGGGAGCGAAAGGAGGGTTGCGGAAAGACTTTCCGGGTGGGGGGAGTGTTGATTTGCTGTTATAAAATGGTTCAGAGTCGTAGTGATATTCCAAGATGAGAATTCAGAAGCCAGAAGCCAGAATGACTGATTTTTTCACCCTTCGGGTATTCACTTCAGTACCCCCTTGAGTGTAAGTCTCGATGTCTCGCAGACTCGCTTTCGCCCAGGGGCATAAGTCTCGATGTCTCACAAATTCGCTTTCGCCCAAGGGCATAAGTTTCGTATAAGCAGGCACGCTGCTTAACTTAACTAATCGGTACGAGCAGGCAAGCTGCTCAACTTAAGCTTTATCGGGAGATTGGCCAAACTCGGAAAGTTGTGATTTATTTAATCCGGGCATGATCCGAATCCAGAAAAATGGATGATCTGGTTGACGAATACACCCGGCAGATGTACGGAAAGGCGACCGAGGTCCTTGCGGAGCATCCGGACCACATCAACTTTGTCCTGCAGGCGGTCACCGCCGGTCGGCATCTGGAAAGAATAGCCGATCACGCGACCAATATC
>JAHJIQ010000005.1 GCA_018823285.1 Pseudomonadota bacterium | reverse complement strand
TAACTTATATATCTTTTTAACATATCAACATCCTTAATATTAATAATATTTCTTTAAATAAAAACTTATATTAAAGGGATTTGACAATGTCGCTATCTATTAATGTCTCAAGAGATGAATTTCTAGCCGGCCTTTCATCCGTCCAGAACGTTACCGGGAAAAAAGGGACTATAGCCATACTTTCCAATGTTCTTATTCAGACCGGAAACAGTTCGATCATTCTGACCGCAACCGATCTTGAGGTGGGAATCAGAGTGAGTATTCCGGCAGAGATAATGGCATCAGGGGAAATAACCCTTCCTGCGAGAAAGCTTTTCGAGATCGTCAGAGAAACAGCAGCCGATACCCTTCATCTGGAACTTCATGATAATAACTGGGTAAAGATATCGGCCAATTCAAGCGATTATAATCTTGCCGGAATGGCGGCAACCGATTTCCCTTCTTTTCCTGAATATGACGAAAGTTCTTTGGTTCAAATATCGGCATCATCATTACAGGATCTGGTGGACAGAACGATATTTTCCGTTGCCCAGGAAGGGGAGAGTCAATTTAATCTGACCGGCCTGCTGGTTGAAAAAGATAAAAATGAGGAAGGAAAATCTTTAATGAGAATGGTTTCCTCAGACGGGCATCGCCTCTCTCTGATGCAGATTGTGTTCGAACATGATCTTGAAAAACTGAAGATAAACAAAACGACGCTGATCCCGAGAAAAGGGGTTCAGGAAATCAGAAAATTTTGTGAATCATGCGATACCGTCGCCATTGGCTTTGAAAATAATCAGGCTGTTTTAAAAAGTGATAATTCATTGATGATCATCAGATTAATGAATGGTGATTTTCCTGATTATCGAAATATTATCAATATCATAGGACAGGATTCATATATTGAGATAGATCGGATTTCACTGATTAATTCATTAAAAAGAATGATCCTTTTTACCGAGGACAGATTTAATGCAGTTAAATTTCATTTCGATAAAAATGTCCTGATGCTGTCATCTGAAAGCATGGATATCGGGAATGCCAAAGATATCCTGAATATTGACTATCATGGTCCGGTCATGACCCTTGGTTTTAACGGCAAATACTTCGTTGAGGCCATGCAGGTGATGAGCAGTGAAATGATCAGAGCCTATATTAATTCCGAAGAAAGTCCCTGTCTTATCAAAGGAAGTGATGATACGGGATATATCAGCGTTGTTATGCCGATGAAAATTTAAATAAAAATCGGCTTCCTGCAGAAGTTTTCCATTACACTTTGAATCCATGTAATTTCTAAAAAAGGGAATACAAGTGACTGAAACAAAAAACGAATATGGTGCTGAGCAGATAAAGGTTCTGTCCGGTCTGGAAGGCGTGAGAATGCGCCCTTCAATGTACATCGGCAATACCGCCGAGGAAGGGCTTCATCATCTGATTTATGAGGTGGTCGATAACAGTATCGATGAAGCGCTGGCCGGCCACTGTTCTAAAATTTCCGTAACCATCCACAATAACGGCAGTGTCAGTGTTGAAGATAATGGTCGCGGCATTCCGGTAGGGATCCACTCCGAAGAAGGAGTTTCGGCGCTGGAACTGGTCATGTGCACCCTGCATGCCGGAGGAAAATTTGATCATTCAACCTATAAGGTTTCCGGTGGTCTGCATGGAGTAGGTGTCTCGGTGGTGAATGCCTTGAGTAAATTGACCACCGCCGAAATAAAAAGAGAAGGAAAGATCCATCGGCAGTCTTATGAATATGGAATAAAAAACTCGGAAGTGGAGGTGGTTGGTAAAACCGATACAACCGGGACCAGAATCACCTTTCTGCCCGACCCGACAATCTTCAAGGAAACAACCGAATTCAAATATGAAATCATCAAAACCCGTCTTCGGGAACTGGCTTTCCTGAATCGCAATGTAAAAATAGCGCTGCACGACGAGAGGAACGGGGCAGAAGATGAGTTTCATTCCGAAGGCGGCTTAAAAGAATATGTTGAATATCTGAACCGGAACCGAACTCCCGTGCACCAGGAACCGATCTTTTTCGAGGGAGACCGGGAAGGGGTGCAGGTTGAGGTCTGTTTTCAGTATTACACCGGATATTCCGAAAGGCTTTTTTCCTTTGTCAACAACATCCATACCAAGGAAGGCGGGACGCATGTCACCGGTTTTCGCGGGGCGCTGACCAAATGCATCAACCGGTATGCCACCGATGATGTCATTCCCAAGAACATGAAGGAGAAAATGGGCGGCGACGATGTCCGGGAAGGGATCACCTGTGTGGTCTCGGTCAGGGTCCCGAACCCGCAGTTTGAAGGGCAGACCAAAACCAAGCTCGGCAACAGTGAAGTCAGAACGATCGTTGAATCGATCTGCAACGAAAAGCTTGGAATTTATCTCGAGCAGAATCCCGCGGAGGCCAAAAAAATCCTCGCCAAGGTTGTAGATGCGGCAAGAGCAAGAGAAGCGGCCAGGCGGGCCAAGGAGCTTTCCCGGAAGAAAGGGAACAGTATCGATCTGATGATGGCCGGGAAACTGGCGGAGTGCCAGACCAAGGACCCGAAAAAAAGAGAGCTTTTCCTGGTGGAGGGCGATTCGGCAGGCGGCAGCGCCAAGCAGGGCAGGGACCGGGTGTTTCAAGCGATCCTGCCGTTGCGCGGCAAGATCATGAATGTTGAGAAGGCGCGTTACGACAAGATTCTTTCCAGTGAAGAGATCAAACAGATCATCGCCGCCCTCGGCACCGGTATCGGCAAGGAAGATTTTGACCCGGAGCAGCTCAGGTATCACAAGATCATTATCATGACCGATGCCGATGTCGACGGCGCCCATATCCGGACGCTCCTGCTGACTTTTTTTTACCGGCAGATGCACTCCCTGGTCGAGGCCGGGCACATCTACATTGCCCAGCCGCCGCTTTATCGCCTCGGACGCGGCAAGAAAGAGCAGTATTTCGCCGGTGATGATGATTTAAACCAGCATCTTTTTGAACAGGCAAGCTCGGAAATGTCTCTGAAGCATGGCTCCGGCAAAGAGGCGACGGTGATCAGCGGCGATGAAATGGTTACCGTTCTCCGGAAACTTTCAGGCTATCTGAAGATCGTCCAGTATCTGGAAAGAATGGGCGTCTGGGAAGACATGATCACCTTTTTGCTCAATAACGAAGTCAGTTCCGCAGACCAGTTCGGAGAAGAAAAATTTGTCCACGATCTGCGTGAGCATCTCAAGGGGAAGGATTTTATTCTCGGTCCGATCAAATCATGTCACTGGAAACCGAGCTGTTATGAATTTGATGCAGCGTACAAGGACAAGGCGCACATGATGGTGACGGTCGGGCCGCAGATTCCGCTGATTCCGGAATATCACGCGCTGCTCAGGCTGTACCCTCAGGTGAAGGAGCTGCTGACCGGTGAATATGCAATCGACAACAAGGGGCAGGAGATTAAAGTCGGTGACTGGAAGCTGCTCCTTGAGATTATCCGCAAGGAATCTTTCAAGGGCAGCCACCTGCAGCGGTACAAAGGTCTTGGTGAGATGAACCCGGAACAGCTCTGGGAAACCACCATGAATCCTGAAAAGAGGATTATGCTCAAGGTCAGGATCGAAGATGCGGAAAACGCCGACGATATCTTCACCACCCTGATGGGTGACAAGGTGGAACCGCGACGCGATTTTATCCAGAACCACGCCATGGAAGTGTCCCAGCTGGATATCTAAAGCTTCATGGGTGCAAGCAGACAAATTATTTGTTACCGGCGGCTGCAAGCTGAACCGGTATAAAGAAAGAACCTACAGGTAAAGATAAAATGGTGGATGAGACAAAAGAGATGACCGACGAGGTTTTCCCGGATATTTCAATCGAGAGCGAGCTGAAAAAATCCTACATGGATTACGCGATGAGCGTGATCGTCGGTCGGGCCTTGCCCGATGTCCGCGACGGTCTGAAGCCGGTGCATCGCCGCGCGCTTTTTGCCATGCGTGAGCTGAACAACTATCACAATCGACCCTACCTGAAATCGGCGAGGATCGTCGGTGATGTGATCGGTAAATATCATCCCCATGGCGACACGGCGGCCTACGACACCATCGTCAGGATGGCCCAGACCTTCTCGATGCGCTACCTGCTGGTCGACGGCCAGGGCAACTTCGGTTCGGTCGACGGCGATTCGCCGGCGGCGATGCGTTACACCGAAGCAAGGATGACCAGGATCGACCAGGAGATTATTGCCGATCTCGACAAGGAAACCGTCGAGTTTACCCCCACCTATGATAACACCCATATGGAGCCGGTGGTTTTTCCGACCAAGGTGCCGACCCTCCTGATCAACGGCTCATCGGGAATTGCGGTCGGCATGGCAACCAACATCCCGCCCCACAACATCACCGAGGTGATGAACGGTCTGATCGCCCTGATCGAAGATCCTTCGATATCCATTCATCAGCTGATGGAGATCATCACCGGGCCGGATTTTCCTACCGCCGCCTTTATCTGTGGCCGGGCCGGAATCCGGGAAGCCTACGAGACCGGTCGCGGCTCGATTCTGATGCGTTCCAGGACCGAGGTTGAGAAGAGCAAGAAGGCGAATCGCGAGTCGATCATTATCACCGAAATCCCTTACCAGCAGAACAAGGCGAGCCTGATCGAGAAAATCGCGATGCTGATCAAGGAAAAGAAAATCGAATCGATTTCCGAAGTCCGGGATGAGTCCGACCGTCGCGGGATGCGGATCGTGCTCGAGCTGAAGAAGGATGAAATTGCCGACGTCACCTTGAACCAGCTCTACAAGATGACCCCGCTCCAGAAGAGCTTCGGGGTGATCCTGCTCTCCATCGTCAACGGCCGGCCGGAGATTCTGAACTTAAAACAGATTCTCCAGCATTTTCTCCTGCACCGGAAAACCATTGTGTATCGCCGTACCGCGTATGATCTTCGCAAAACCGAGGAAAAAGCCCACATTCTCGAAGGCTTGAAAATCGCGATCAGCAACCTTGACGAGGTGGTAGAGCTGATCAAAAAATCGGCCGGACCCAAGGAAGCGAAAGATGGTCTGATGGAGAAATACAAGCTCTCCGAGATCCAGGCCCAGGCAATCCTTGACATGCGTCTCCAGCGCCTTACCGGGCTTGAACGCGACAAGATCGTGGCTGAGTTTGAAGAATTGATGCGGCAGATCGCGCGTTTCAAAGAGATCCTGGGCGATGAAAACGAGGTCATGAAGATCATCCGCGAAGAGTTTGAGGAGATCAAGGAGAAGTATGGTGATGCACGCCGTACCGAAATCATCGAGGCCCCGGACGAGATCCTGCCCGAGGATATGATCGCCCATGAGGAGATGGTGGTCACCGTCACCCATGAGGGGTATATCAAGCGGAACCAGGTTGAACTATACCGGGCCCAGCGGCGCGGCGGCAAGGGCGTCAAAGGGATCCAGACCCATGAGGAGGATTTTGTCTGTTCCCTCTATCTGGCCATCACCCACGACACCTTTCTTTTCTTTACCAACCACGGCAAGGTGTTCCAGCGCCGGGTGTTTGAAATCCCGCAGGCCAGCAGAATCGGTCGGGGCAAGGCGCTGGTCAACCTGTTGAACCTCGCCCCCGGGGAAAAGGTTGCGGCGATCATGCCGGTCACGAATTTTGAGTTTGCCGAGGGTGAGGAGTGCTATGTGCTGATGGTCACCAAAAACGGGATTGTCAAGAAGACCGATCTCCGGGAGTATGCCCGCTCGATGCAGCGCGGCAAGATCGCTCTGAAAATTCGCGAAGGAGACGAGATCATCTCGGCGACTATAACCAACGGCAATAACGATATCATGCTTTTCTCAAGCAACGGCATGTCGGTCCGATTCAGTGAAAAGAACGTCCGCCCCATGGGCCGATCCGCATCGGGAGTCAAGGGTATGACCCTGAACCCGGGCGACACCGTAGTCGGGGTGGTGGTGGTTGATGAGCTCACCGAGTCGATCCTGTCGGTCACCGAAAACGGTTTCGGAAAACGGACCGCAGTCGAAGACTACCCGGTCAGGAACCGTGGCGGCAAAGGTGTATTCACGATCAAGACCAGTGAACGGAACGGCAAGGCGATTGGTGCCCTGCAGGTGGTCGATGAGGACGAGATCATGATGATCACCGACGGCGGCAAAATTATCCGGACCAATATGCAGAATGTCAGGGTCATCGGTCGGAACACCCAGGGTGTCAACCTCTTCAAGCTTGGTGCGGGTGAAAAAGTTGTCGCCATGGACCGGGTGGCGGAACCTTCCGGTGGTGAAGAGGAAGAGTATGATGAGAGCGAAGAAGGAGTGATTGAGGAATAAAAAATTTCATCGCCGCAAAACGGCGGGGAAATTGAAGCCGGAAGGCAACTGAAAACGGTGTTTCGTTCATTCTGTCTTCCGGCTTTTGAACACGCTCAGCGAGTGTATTCCCCGCAGCTCGGAGTGTCGCAGGCTCCCTTACCTGCTGCGGGGTTAACGAGCGAATTCGATGTGTAACTTTCTTACGTACGGAGATTCCCCGCGGCTCGAAGTCGCACTCCGTTTGCTATCTGCCGCGGGGAGGCTTCAATTCTTTTCCACGTTTGTTGCGGGTGATCCGAACCTCAAAATCGCGGAGTAATTATCGTGCCTGTAAGTAAAGCGGCGGTCATAGGCGCCGGAAGCTGGGGCACCGCCCTGGCCAGATTGCTGAGTGAAAAAGGGTATCGGGTCACCCTGTGGGGCCACCGTCTGGACCATGTCGCCGAGATCATTGCCAACCGGGAAAACCTCACCTATCTGCCCGGATTCAAACTGAATGATAATCTAACCGCAACCGCCGATCTCAAAGAGGCGGTTGCCGGCCATGAGCTGGTCCTGATGGTGGTGCCGTCCCACGGCTACCGGGAGGTCTTCCGCCGGCTTCTTCCCCATCTTGAAAAAAATGTCTCGTTGATTTCTGCGGTCAAAGGAATCGAAAACGACACCCTGATGACCATGGATCAGGTTGTGGTGGATGAACTCGGCAAAATCGACGCGCCACCCGCTCTGAAAATAGGTGTTCTGGCCGGACCGAGTTTTGCCAAGGAGGTTGCCGCCGGTGTCCCCACTGCAGTGACCGTGGCTGCCAACACCAGAGAAGACGCACGTTTTTTTCAGCAGGTTTTCAACGCCCCCCGGTTCAGGGTTTACGCTTCCACCGATGTGATCGGTATGGAGCTCTGCGGCGCCCTTAAAAATCCGATCGCCATCGGTGCCGGGATCTGTGATGGCCTTGGCTACGGGACCAACACCCGCGCCGCCCTGATCACCAGGGGGTTGGCCGAGATCACCCGCCTCGGGGTCAGGATGGGCGCCCAGCCCTTGACCTTTGCCGGACTTGCCGGCATGGGCGACCTCGTCCTCACCTGCACCGGAGACCTTTCCAGAAACCGGCAGGTCGGCCTCAAACTCGGCCAGGGTCAAAAGATTAAACAGATCGTCGCTGAGATGAAGATGGTCGCCGAAGGGGTCAAAACCACCAGATCCGCCTACAACCTCGCCCGCAAAATGAACATCGAGATGCCGATTCTCGAACAGGTGTACCAGGTAATCTACGAAGACATGGACTGCAACGAAGCGGTCAAAACCCTCCTGGCCAGAAGCCTGAAGGAAGAGATCGAGTTTTGAAAAAATCGCAACAAATCGAACAACCTTTTCTTTTGTGGCACCCACTGGGTAACAATAACCAATTTCACCCCGTCAGACGGGATCCCCGAGGCTTTGGATTTAGCTCGGCGCGACAAGAGATATGTCGACTAATGACAAGCCGAAGATGAGTCAAGCAAAGACGCGCCCCCTTTTTGCAAGCAAAGACGCGACCTCTTTTTGTTCAGCCTCCATTACATTCTGAAATTTACAGTGGCGAATCATTTGTGTTTTTATCGTATGGAAAAATGATTCCGCAACGGCATTGTCCCAACAATTTCCTTTCCTGCTCATGCTTTGAACAAAATGATGTTTCTGTAATTCTGCCTTAAAATCAACACTGGCATACTGAACTCCTTTGTCACTATGGATCATCAGCCCTTAGCCTGGCATACATCTTTGTATAAGCGGTTAGCCGATAAAGAGATAAAATCAATTTTATCTCTCTGTACCGGTCTCTGTTACGGGGAGTCAGATGGTGTAGGTTCTATAGTGTCATCCACTAGCGATTCCAACCGAGGAAAGAAGTCTTTCTCAAATTCATCCAAACAATACCCGGGGGTAAAGGGTCTTTTCAATATTGCATATTGAAAGAGCAGCCTCAGAGAGTTGACTCCTTTCACCTTACCCCACAGACTGAGCTGATTGTTATTGGCAATAGCCATATCTCTGATTTCTGTGACTGATTGAATTATCCGTTCTCCATATTCTTGGAGAGACTCATTGTGTTCACTGCAATCAACCTGTGGATCATGGATGTTCATAGGGAGATCATCCCTATTTTCATAATCCTTGAATTTGCCTGCAGCTTGTGTAGCAATTGGGGTGATAATCTTTTCTAAAAGGGCTGAAGCTTCAGGACTGTTTGAATCAATAGAGATTTCATAGTCTTTGTCGGTGGCCTTGGAGGGTGTGGTCTCAGGTGTGTTAGAATGGGTCTCTCCACCGCAGAGGAGAAAGGCAATAGCTAAAATGAGCGCTGTTTTAAGACTCGGGTGTGTTGGTGACTTCATAGGGGCTTAGATGCGTATAAGAATTTGAGAGTACCATGACTTCAAAAATCAAGATTAACAAACCCAGCAACACATATAACATTTTCATGAGTAAAAGGTCGTTGTATATCATTCCGAGGACGAAATCTTTTCCCCACGGAAGCACCACGGGGGTCACACGGGGGTCACACGGGGGTCACACGCACGGGGGTCAGGCTTGACAAATGGGTATCACCTAATCAACATTTTGATTTTATTTACTTTTTCGCGTAAATAATCGTCATCTTTCATTTTCTTTTCCAGTCGAGAAGCTGACTGACTCAAGCTGGATAAATCGCGCTGTAATGTTCGGCTAAGTTCCATAAGGCTGAGATGATCT
>JAHJIQ010000004.1 GCA_018823285.1 Pseudomonadota bacterium | reverse complement strand
GCCAGGAGCCAGAATGACTGATTTTAAAGCTTTTCTCCTGGCTTCTGACTCCTGGCTTCTGGCTTCTTGTGGAACAAAGGCTCGAACAAATCGCCAAAACCCTTTTATTATCGGAAGATTATCCAAACTCAGAAAGTTGAGAACCAATACTATCAATAGATTATACAGCAGAGACTCAGGACAGACACCCTGACCGGCTTTATTTCCGATCCTCAGCGTCCCGCTTGTCGGAGAGTTCAAAAAGCTGCCGGGCCTTTGCCGATGCCTGCTCCTCACTCTCAAGCAGACGCCCGCTGGTCAAGACTTCCCATCGGTCAGGATAGTCCTCCCAGGAGCCGTCAGGCATAAGCCGCTCCGTTGTCCCAAGCCCGACGCGCGCCACGAAAGAACTTTCAACGACATAGTATTCGTATTTGGTCATACCGGGCACCAGAGAGTAATCACTGCAACTTCACCATCTTCCCGCCCAGATAATCCTTAATCTCGACCTCACCCTCGGTCAGCTCCCGGATCTTTTTCACAATCCCGGTGATCTTCTCTAAGGACTCATAGATCCGGTCCAGATTTACAGCATCCCCCCTCTTCCGCGCCACTGCAACTTCGGTCATCGCCACGGTCAGCGGATTATTGATCTCGTGATTGTAGGTGATGACCATCGCTTTGGTCGCCTCAAGCCTTTGCAGATCAAGATTTCTGAGGTGGTAGGCGCTGGCGTTCAGCTGACTGTTGATCCTGGCCACCGCAACCTCAATTTTGACCGGCTTCACAAGATAATCGTTTGCCCCGAGACCAAGGGCCTCTACTATTTTCCGGTCATCATCGACGATCGTGACCATGATCACCGGCAACTCCACCGGCTGAAATTTCTTGCGCAGCAGAGGCAGCACTTCGAGCCCGGAAATCCCCGGCATCATGATATCGAGCAGGACCAAAGCATATCTGTTGACCTCCAGGAGTTCGAGACACTCTTCACCGGATCCGCAGACCTCGGTGATAAAACCTCTTTTCCGCAGCTGGTCCGACAGCTGGACGGCATTGACCGGATTATCTTCAACAATCAGAATCTTCTTCTCCATTCCCTGCTCCAGTTCAAAATTCTGTCGAATGCGCTTCATTTTGCATGCTCAAAGCTTCACCATCTTTTCGCCCAGATAATCCGTAATCTCAACCTCACCCTCGGTCAGCTCCCGGATCTTTCTGACAATCGCGGTGATCCTCTCAAGGGCGCCAATGGCACGATCAAGATTCTTGGTATCGCCGCTTTTGGCCGCCAGCCGAACCTCGGCCATGGCCACGGTCATCGGGTTGTTGATCTCATGATTATAGGTGATGACCATCGCCCGGATCGCCTCAAGCCTTTGCAGCTCAAGACTTTTCAGGTGATAGGCCCTGGCGGTCAACAGGCTTGATATCCGGGCCACGGCAATATCGATATTGACCGGCTTGACGATATAGTCGTTGGCGCCAAGACCTAATGCCTCGACGATCTTGTCGTCATTGTCCACTGAAGTGACCATGATCACCGGCAGTTCCACCGGCGGAAAACGCTCCCGCAGCCGGGGTAAAACTTCCAGGCCCGAGATTCCCGGCATCATGATATCAAGCAGGACCAGAGCAAATTCCTCGCGCCCGACCCGCTCGAGACACTCCTCCCCGGAATAGCACACCTCCGTGGCAAAACCCTGCCCCTGCAACTGATTGGTCAGCAGGGTGGCATTGACCGGATTGTCTTCAACGATAAGGACCGTGTCATTCATCAATCTGTTTACCATTATGCATTTCAGGTGTCAGGGAGGTCCACCGGACTTCCATTCTATTACAGATCCCTACAGGAATTGAAGCACTTAAATATATTTTATTCCCGGAACTGCCCTGACCTCATTCTGAATTCAGGATGGGTTGGCGCCGGATTTGTGCTTTCTCCGTCCCTGGCCCCTCCTTATTTCTCCGGACTCCCCATCATTTCCCGTTCCGCCGGTTTTCGCTTACGATTTCTCACGCCAAATCCCACGCCTGTTCACCTCTAAACGGCAGCAGAGTTTCGAGAAATTTTCATTATCCCTGTGCATATTATGTGTTAAAACAACTTCTGACGGATACCCGTCGGTTGACTTGCCCTGCAAAAAAGTCCGGCAAAATCATTACCGCGTATTCATCCACAACGAGGGGGGAGAAGGATGTCCATTGTTTCCATCTTGATCGGCATGGTGATCGGAATTGCAATTTTTTCCAGCAGGGAAACCTGGCTTATCGGCGGCATTGGCGGCGGCATGATCGCCTACCTCATTACCAATATTCTGCTTCTTCAGGACCGGGTCGCCACCCTGGAAAAGAAATTCCGCACCGCAACAGAAAGAAAAACTGTTGCGCAAAAAATCGCACCTCCTGCAGTTTCGCCGAAACCTGCTGTCTCTCAACCGGAACTTGAGTTTGAAATTGAGGGCGATCTCAGTATCCGGCAAAAACCTCTACCCGCTGCCATCCGCACCCAAGCGCCCGCCCAACCTGCAGCAACCGGGAAGAAGGCGCCCTCTCCGGCAACAACAGAAAAAGACCGGGCCCACCAGATTGAATGGCTGGATATTATCACTTCATATTTCACCGGCGGCAATGTGGTGGTGCGGGTCGGAGTGATTGTCCTCTTCTTCGGGGTCGGCTTTCTGCTCAAATATTCAGTGGAACGGAACATGATCCCGATCGAGTTTCGGCTCGCCTCCATCTGCCTTGGCGGCATTGCCATGCTGATCATCGGCTGGCGGCTGCGGCACAGCAAAACAACCTACGCTCTCATTCTGCAGGGGGGCGGAGTCGGCGTCCTCTACCTGACCACCTTCGCGGCCCTGAAACTCTATGCCCTGATCCCGATCTGGCTGGCCCTGGTTTTGCTCGTTGCCCTGCCGTTTTTCTCCGGCACCCTGGCGATCATCCAGAACGCCCGTTCTCTGGCGGTGATCGGCATCATCGGCGGCTTTCTCGCCCCGGTCCTTACTTCCACGGGCGGCGGCAGCCATGTGGTCCTTTTCAGCTATTATGCCCTCCTGAACGGTGGCATTGTGCTCGTCGCCTGGTTCAAGTCCTGGCGGGAACTGAATCTGGTCGGCTTTGTCTTCACCTTTGTGATCGGTGCCCTCTGGGGAAGCCGCTCCTTTCAGCCGGAACTCTTTGCCACCACTGAACCTTTCCTGGTCCTTTTCTTCTGTTTCTATGTTGCCTTAGGCCTCCTCTTTGCGAGGAACCAGCCCCTGCAGCACAAGGGGTATATCGACTGCACAATGGTCTTCGGCACTCCGATCATCTGCTTCGGCCTGCAGACGGCGCTGGTCAAACCATACGAATACGGGTTGGCCTGGTCCGCCCTCGGCATGGGTGGGCTCTACGCCTCGCTCGCCTGGCTGGTCTTCAGGAAAGGCAACGCGGCGATGCGGACCATGATCGAATCCTTCATGGCCCTGGGCGTGGTCTTCGGGACCATCGCCATCCCACTCGCTCTCGATGGCCGCTGGACCGCCGCAGCCTGGGCCCTGGAAGGATCGGCGGTGATCTGGATCGCCATCCGCCAGGACCGGCAGATTGCCCGGATCTTCGGGATTCTCCTGCAGCTTCTGGCCGGCTTCTCGTTCCTGAGCGCAATGAACGGCCCCACCGGTGCCATGGCGGTAATCAACGGGTTCTATCTGGGTTGTCTTGCTGTTGCGGCGGGCGCTTTTTTCAGCAGTATCTGTCTGTACCGGAGTGACTCACGGATCAAAACCGCCCTCATGGAAAGCCGCCTCCTGCTTTGCTGGGCGCTGCTCTGGTGGTTCGGGGCCGGGATCCATGAGATCGACATTTTTGTCTGGCACAAATACAAACCGGCGGTCGTCCTCGCCTTCTGGTCTTCCTCAACCCTTGCAAGTTTTATGGCCGCAGAGAAATTTTTGTGGACCGACCTCAGGCATGTTTACAAAAGCCTCCTGCCGGTGATGATTCTGGCCGCCGGTTTCTGGATGGTCGAGTTTTTTTCGCGCCCTTCCATCCATTTCGGTTATCTTCTCTGGCCGCTTGCCTTCGCCACCCAGTACACCCTGCTGTATCTCGACCGGGAACATTGCGACATCCGTTTATTGAAAATAGTTCACCCGGCCACCATACTCCTCCTCATCTTCCTGTTGTCCTGGGAAGCCTGCTGGTGGACGGACCATCTGGTCCACGGCCCCGGAATCTGGCCGCTGGTGACCCTGGCCCTGATCCCGACCTTCTATCTGATGCTCCTGACCCGTTGCCATGGTTCTCTCCCCTGGCCGGTATCGGCCTATCGGGAAACGTATCTCTATCACGCCATGGGTTTGGTTTTCCTCTATCTTTCCGCGGGTTCAATACTGACAAACATCGCCAGCAAGGGAAATCCCTGGCCCCTGCCCTACATTCCATTTCTCAATCCCCTGGACCTCACCCAGATCATGGTGCTGATCACCGTGGTCTACTGGATTCTCGTTCTGCAGACCCGGATGAATATCCAGCCGTTCGCCATCAATCAGCGGCGGCTGATCGTCGGGAGCGGAGCGTTCATATTTTTCTGGCTGAACGCTGTCCTGATCCGGACCCTTCACTATTGGGGCAAGGTCCCGTTCAATTCCCATCAGATGATGCACTCCGACCTGACCCAGACCTCGCTGTCGATCTTCTGGACCCTTTCCGCCCTGGCGGTGATGAAATGGGCCAGCCGGAAATCGCACCGCAGCGTCTGGATGGTCGGCGCGGCGCTGGTCGGCATCGTGGTATTGAAACTCTTCACCCTGGACCTCGCCAACACCGGGACGGTGGAGCGGATCGTCTCCTTTCTCGGAGTCGGGGTCATCTGCCTGGTCATCGGCTATCTCGCCCCCCTCCCTGATGTAGCTCAAGTTGAGAAGTGAAACTGCACGTATGAAACTTATGCCTGATCGTTAAAACAGGAGGAAGCAGCGTCATGAACAAAACCCTGATATTTACCGTAGCCGCCATCGTCAGCTTCACGATCACCCCGCGACCGTTGCCGGCTGCATCCCCGCCGACTCCCGAGATGTTCGCCTACGGCATGGTGCTTGAGGCCCCGGAAGGAAACGCCTTCTACGAATTCGATCTGCCGCTGGATGTGTACAAGGCTGCCACCGGCACCGATCTGCACGACATCAGGATCTTTAACGCCACGGGGACGGTTGTGCCCCATGTCCTCTACCAACCGGAACTTCGTTCACAACGGCAGCATGCGATCGAGGAACAGCTGCCCTTTTTCCCCGTAATGGCCCCGGCAAGCAGTTCCGCGGACGAGATCACCGTCCACGTCGAAAAAAATGCGCAGGGCTCAATCGTTGATGTGAAGGCGGGAAACGGTGACAGCCGGTCCTTCGTCGACCAGAAGATCGTTTCCTACCTGATCGACTGCAGCAGTCTGAAAGGCAAGGCGGTCAGCGCCCTTGAGCTGGAATGGTCCGACAACCAGGCGGATTTCATGGGCTCGGTCATTGTTGAGGCGAGCAGCGATCTCAACCGCTGGCAGAAAATCGCCACCGGCACCATCGCCAGGCTGGGCTACGGAACCTACCGCCTCGACCGGAAAAAAATCCCTCTCTCCGGAACCGGCAAAGCCTACCTGCGCTTGAGCTGGCCCCATAGCCAGGAAGCCCTTTCCCTGACCGGGGTGCGGGCGCTTGCCGAGTCAACCCAGACCGTCAACCGGCCCGGTTATCGCTGGACGTTAGTGACCGCAACCCCCCTTTCAGGAAAACCGGGCCAATACACGATCGACACGGGAGGTTTTCTCCCGGCCGACCGGATCAATATCCGGCTCCAGGACAAGAACTCGATGGCGGCGGTAAAATTATTCTCCGGCCCTTCCGCCGAAAAAAACAATACCAGCGAGCAGTGGCGCGGGCTGCTTTACAATCTGGAGTACCAGGGCGCCGCCATCCACAATTCGGCCATCAACGTCCGGGGAAGCGCCTCGCGCTTCTGGCTATTGACCTATGATGAAAGTGAAACCGCGCCAAACAATCCACCGTTGCTGGAATTCGGCTGGCAGCCCCATCGGTTGATCTTTCTCGCCCAGGGCACGGGACCGTTCCAGATCGCTTATGGTTCAGGCGCCGTTTCCCGTCCCGACTTCAAGGTGGACCCCCTGCTCCGGAAATACCAGCAGGGCTCGGGGATGATCAAACCGGACCTGATCACCCCCGGCCCCCAATACGTACTCGCGGGCAGCGAGAGGTTAAAGTCACCTCGCAGCCTGCCCTGGAAAAAATATATTCTCTGGGCCTCTCTTTTTGCCGGAGTTCTGGCCATCGGCTGGATGTCGGTGACACTTTTCCGGCAGCTTCAGGCGGGAGACCAGAAGGGGCAATCGGATGATGGGGAAGAGGCCTGATGCCTATCCTTGCAGGCATACCTCGACCGCCCTGACGGCATCGGCGGCCGAACTTGTGATCCCGCCGGTATACCCCGAGCCTTCACCGATCGGATAGAGATTTCTGGTATTGACCGATTCAAATCTTTCATTGCGACTGATCCGGACCGGTGAAGAGGTTCTTGTTTCCGCCCCGAAAACTATCGCCTGACCGGAAACAAACAGGGGCACCTCCACTTTCCATCTCTGAAATGCGGCCATGAGCTGTTCGACCACGAAGGCGGGAAAGAGATCCTTCAGCTCGGCGGGCACGGCCCCCATTTTGTAGGAGTTTTCAGGCAGGTCAACGGTGCTCTTCCCCTCCAGAAAGTCGAGCAGGTTCTGGGCGGGAACATGCCACCGCCCGCCTCCGGCTTGAAAGGCCTTGCGCTCGATGTCCCTCTGGAACGCAAAACCGGCCAGCGGGTTGTCTGAGCCGTAATCACCCGGATGGCAGCTGACTACCAGGGCGCCATTGGAAAACGGCTGCGACCTCTGCGAATAGCTCATCCCGTTCAGGACCAGCATGCCCTGCTCCGATGATGCGTTCACGATCTCCCCCCCGGGACACATGCAGAAGGTATAGACTCCCCGTTTGCGGGTGCGATCGGTATAATTCAGGGAATAGCTTGCAGCTCCCAAACCTTTGAAATCTTTATACTTATTGCCATAGCGGAGAAGATTGATGGTCTCCACCGGGTGCTCGATCCGGACCCCGACCGCAATCGCTCTCTGCTCAAGGGCAACCCCGCGTCGCTGCAGCATCTCGACGGTATCCCGGGCGGAATGGCCCAGGGCAAGGAAGATGGCGGAAGAAAGATATTCCCTCTCCCCGTTGATGATGATCCCTTCGGCCACGCCTTCCCTGATCAGGAGATCGGTCATCCTGGCGCCGTAATGAATCTCCCCCCCCCGGTCGAGAACATGTTTCCGGATATTCCGGACGATCCGGCACAGCACATCCGTTCCCAGATGGGGTTTGCTGATGTAAGCGATCTCCGCCGGAGCCCCGAATCTGATCAGGGTGTCCAGCACCCGGCTGACATAGCTGGTATTCAGGTTTCTTCTCGAAAAAAGCTTGCCGTCAGAATACGACCCGGCCCCGCCTTCCCCGAACTGGATATTTGACTCGGGGTTCAACTGCCGCTCGGTGATAAATCTGCTGACATCGCCGGAACGCTCCTCGATTTTCTTGCCCCTTTCAAAGATCACCGGTTGCAGCCCCCGGTCGATCAGTTCCAACGCGGCAAACATCCCGGCCGGTCCGAAACCGACGACGAGAGGCCGGTCCGGACTCTTTACCGGGCTTCTCTCCGGCTGGACAGGTTCGCGGTATATGGGAAAATTCCGGGTATTGGCATACCCGTCGGGAACAGAGAGCACGAGGGCGATCCGGTAAAAGAACTGCTCCTGATCACCCAGGTCGATAGCCTTGCTGAGAATCTTCCTGATGACCGCGCCTTCAGCAGTGCATGCCTCCCGTCCGGCGGCATGCAGATAGGCCTCCGGCCCGTCTTCTTCCACGGGAATGCACAGGTTGCTGATGATCAGGTCCATCAGCGGCTCCATGCGGCCAGCTGCGCAACTTCAGTCCGCAGCCGGGCAAGTGTTTCAGGAGAATCGAACAGTTTCCGGCACAGCTCACATTTGCGGTAGGTGATGATCTCGCGGCCGGGCATTCCGGCGTAAGATGCGATTGCGGTGAGCCCCATGGTCCGGATCAGAGTGTACAACCGGTCGGTTTCACTCCTGGTCAGGAGTTCATCGACGGTGCTGTCGTTCAGGTTGCCGAGATAGAAGAAGTTGGTTTGCGGGAAATGGCTCCCGGCATCGCAGCACCCGTAGAGATCAAGATCCGGGGTCAGATAAGGGTTCATGTCGCAGCGATTCGCCTGGTAATCGGTCCTGATCTCCCTGCGCGGGAACGACTCGGCCCGACCTGCATAGATCACCGCTTCCGGGAAAAACTTGAGACCGTGTACACCCAGGAATCGTTCAAGGGGATCGTCCTCCGTGGAAAAATCGGTCACGAAGGAGACAAAATATTCCAGACCGAACTTCCGGCAGCTTTCCGCCGCCCGCAACACATTTTCCCGGCGCACATGCTTCTGGTGCCAGCGCGAGAAACTCAAGCGCAATTGGCACACCCCGTTTTCTTTCAGTTGCGAAACAAGGGCGTCAGCGGATTCTTCGGTCTTCGCCCAGAAACTGTTGGTGACGATCCTCGAATAGATGCCATGTTCCCTGCACAGCTTCACAAGCTCCGAGATTTCGTTAAGATAAAGAAAAGGTTCACCGGCAGAAAAACTGATCCCGCCGACATCCGCCCGGGCGAGCTCGACAATGAGCTTTTTTGCCCTGCCAAGATCCATTGTCCGGGTGGCAGATCCCCCGTCTGCGGCAACACAATGCTCACATCTGATATTGCATCGAGTGGAATAGCCGAAAGCCAGTTTACGCATAATCAAGAGAGGATCACTTCCTGTTTTTCAACAGATCGGCCAGACCGGCGAAGGCTTGGTGGGTGTGAGCGGAACCGGCATCGCTCTCTTCGCCACCACCGGCATGCCCCTCCCCGACGGTCCGGGAGTGGACATTGTCGTGGCAGTAGATGCAGAGCAGCTCCCAGTTGCTGCCGTCGGGCGGGTTGTTGTCGTGATTATGGTCCTTGTGGTGCACGGTGAGGTCCTTCAACTTCTTACCGGAAAACTCCCGGCAACAGATACCGCACACCCATGGGAACAGTTTCAGGGCCCGCTCACGGTACGACTGCTCCCGCTTCGCCCTGTCACTTAGAGCCTCGGCGGTCATTCCTTTTTCCTTTTCATTCTTCTTCTGCATCTTCTCTACCCGCCTCTCCGAAACATAAATAAAAGGGATGAAGATCCGACCGGACCCTCACCCCCTTTTATTTACCAGAAACTTTATTTTTTATCTTCTGTAATGACGGCGCTCCTGCCGCCAGCGCCGTTCGTGCCGGTGCGGCCCTCTGTTGTCCCACCGGTGATGCCGGTCCCATCGGTTTTCATAGACGGCTCTCACCTGCCTCGCATGGCGAGGGCTCCCGTAAACCACCGCAGGCTCTCTGTCCATCCCGAGCATGAGTCCCAGGGTCCCTCCGATCACCGAGCCGACGATCATTCCTTCTGCATCCCGGCCGATCACCTGGCCGATCACCGCGCCGCTTCCAGCCCCGATCAATAATCCTTCAAGTCCATCACGATGTCGCGCATGCGCAAAGCTGGAAGTTGATAAAACCAGTGCCAGAGTGATGATGAGTGCTGCAATTTTTTTCTTCATGGTTTTGCCTCTTAAGCAAGGGTTAAACATCTTCTCTTTGCTTAACAGGGTACGCCTGGAATCATCACCTGGATAGACGACATCGGGCTATATTGGCCCCGATGTCGCCCTTTATCCGGTACTGATCCAATAAAAAAGGAGCCGCCAAAGGCGACTCCCTGAATAATCAAAACTTATACCGACCATGGTCCGGTATGGGTCGGCAGATTATTTTTTGTCTTTACCTGCTCCGATGGGACAAGGCTCTCCTGCTTCAGCATACGCTGCACAAGCCATGGTATCAGTTACCGATTCTTTCGGCCCGTCACTCTTTTTTTCACCAGTGCCAATGGGACAGGGTTCACCTGCCTCTGCAAAGGCACTGCAGGCCATGGTCTCGGTGACAGACTCTTTCGGCCCGGAATTCTTCTTTTCACCAGTTCCGATGGGGCAAGGCTCTCCAGCTTCGGCGTATGCGGCACATGCCATAGTTTCTTCTACTGTTTCTTTTTTCTTATTCATGACAACCTCCTCATTTTAGCGGATCCAAATCATCTCCCAAAAACGGTTGCATTGCTCATCACTTGAAATCATTTTCTTAACAATAACTATTATCAGACATGAATGCTATATTCATTCTATGATCAGCACACCATAGAAATCCAGCGTTCGTCAAATTTATTTTACTCTCTAATTCCCCGATGACGGCATGACCGCCAGATACTACGAGGTCAAGAAACTGGAACGGATCGACGGAATCCGGACCGCCACCGAGATCCACATGAGACCACCAAGCCGGGCGGAAAAACAGTGGACAAGACAATCCTGTGGTTCAGCAATGTCAGATACAATCAAGAGACAGTCAATGAAGATCCATTCACTACCCGCCGTCTTGAACAAGGTTCTTGAGGGACTGCTGCTCATGCCCGCCCCGCTCCTGGCCGGGGATGAGCCATTCGACCTCTTCTCCGGCTTGGACCTGCCGTTTTACTCCGCGTACAACTTTAACGACACAATCACCATGACCGGCCCTGGCGATGGTCTTCGGCGATCGTGCCGAGCGCGGCGCGGTGGAAAGGCTGACTGCGGCCTGGGACTTTGCCGACAACTGGAGCGCGACCATCGGCGGTATTTTTTATGAATCCGGGGATCCGCCGGCCACCGCCATCGGTGATAACGACCGGGTGTTTCTGGAGATCAGGCGCGACTTTTAAACGAAGGCTCAAATGGACAGCGGATTATTCAGAAGCGTTCTCGGTCGGATTTATCAAGGAGGGGGGAAAGCCAAAACATTTCGGGGCCGGGTTCTACTCCTCAATCCCGCTGGCGATCGTTGGAGCGGTGCTTCTCTACCATATTTTTCATACAATGTGATCCGGACCCTGGCAACAGCTTCTCACAGACCTCGCTGAATTCATGCCCAGACGGGAGATTTATCTAATCAAAAATCTCTACATCGCCATGTTTGCAGACCGAGCAGCGGAGCATGGCATTGTCTTTCTCCTCGAAGGCGACCCGCCAGCCCTCTGCGGCAATCTCTTCTTCGAAATCTTCCTGGCACTCGTCACAGATCCATTTATCGCCGTTCGGCGTTACCCATAATTTCATAATCAACCACTCGGTAAGTTAATATGGCATCAAGCCATACCAGCAGGTTTCTGTTTAAACCCCTGAATCGCACGCCGCCTGACCCTCGATAAATAAATCCTTACTTCCTGATCGTCTCCATGATCGACTCAACCCGGCTTATAACTTCCGGGAAAAGCTTTTCTGTCTGTAACGCTGTCGACATCGCGCCTTTGACATTGTTGTCCACCTGGACAATTCTGCCTTCATTCAGGGCCTTGTTCTCCGGATCCGCAATGTGCCCAGTGTTCCTGACGGTGACCGCATTGTTCAGCAGGGTGTTGGTGAGAGACATAGAACGGTATAGATTCCAGAGCTGCAGGAGAAACTCTGTTTCGGTGATGTCTCCTGATGAAATTGTTTTTTCGATAATCGTGGTCTGAAAACGGCTTTCCGGAACCGGCAGCCCTTTGGTTCTGATATATTTTGAATAGAACTCGGAAAAACTTCTGGTGCAGATGTCATGATTCATATTCAGCTCAGCGGCCAGAACCGCCAATCTGGACCCGAGCGCATTTGCCCGGTCCTTCCGCTGCCCGGCCTGGGACGCTTCGAAGAAGGAAATGGAAAGCGACAGAAACACAATCAATCCCACCACCCCGAGGACGCTTAAAGAATTCAGGAGGGCGTTGTTGGCCACAAGCCACCGGTCGAAACCGGGTAGATAATAGGCACAAACCCCAGCAACGATCAGGGCCGCAATGGTCACTACCGGCAGAAGGATCTTCATTGATTTTCACTCACTTTCTTAAAATGTTGATTACCCAGGGGCAAATGGCACACCTGTACCAGACCATGGATTCAACCCCACCCCGAGTCTCCACAAAACCGTCACCGGGAATTTGTGGCATCCGGCAAATATACAGTATTAGGCCGAGAATATCCAAACATTGAAAGCAGATCATATATCGGCAGACATAAAAAAAACCCGATCATCAACAGCGACCGGGTTTTCGTTTAATCTGGTGGGCGGGACGGGATTACTCGCGCTCACGCGCTCGCCCTTCGGGCCGCAGGCGCTTCGCTTCTGCGTTGTCTCGCCGCGAGCGGCTCGGCTCGAACCACTTCGTGGGTTCGCATCCCTCTTCCGTGCCAGCAAAAAAGCCCCTGCCCTTTATCCAGGACAGGGGCTTTTCAATTTATGGTGGGCGGGACGGGATTCGAACCCACGACCTTCGGCTTCGGAGGCCGACACTCTATCCAACTGAGCTACCCGCCCATAAACTCTTTGGTCAAGAGGGAGTTTAATTACCATTAAATGAGCTTCCGGTAAAGAGCTTTTACACTCGGCGCAACTCTATCTTAAGCACTTTACCGCTGTCGGCAAGAATCCGGTAACGCTCATCAATCCTGATCCCCACCAGAGCGAGGATCGTCTCATCTTTCACCAGTATCGGAATCCGGCAACGGTCTGTCGGTGGGATCTTATGGTCGGACAGAAAGTCTGCCACTTTTTTGCTCCCCGGCGCGCCGAGTGGCCGGAAACGGTCCCCCGCCCGTGGTGATCGAACCTGCACCGGAAAATCAAACCCGCGCATATCCAGATAATCAGCCCGCCCTGAAAGCAATGCTTCGCGAACCGGCGGTTCCTTGAGAACCAGAACCTCGATCTCAACGGACAGCTCGGGAACCGGCCAGCGGCCCGGCCCCGGAATCTCCACCATAAAATCCGGAGCTTCCCTTCCCAGTCTGCCACGCAGTCTGGCCCGGCCGGCCGGATAGGAAAAATCCACCGCCCCGCCTCTTCTGATCACCCGCAAGCCTTCCGACAGATGAAGCTCCGCGCCATCATTTCCCTCTGCGACCAGCGCAAGAATCTTGCTGATCTGTTGGAAGGTAACCGGTGAAGAAAGTTCCACCAGCACCTGCTCAACCACCCTTCGCTGCAACGCCAGCGCTTCCCCGGCCAGGGTTGCGCAGTCAACCGCAAGCTGATTCTCCCCTGGGTGACTGACAGCCCTGTGGCAGAGATCCCCGGTCAGCCGGACGAGAAGCGCCTCTTCAGCCCCGAGGATCTCTGCGGTGCGCAACAGGGTCTCCCTGATCGCCGGGTTGAAGTTTTCTTCAAGATAGGGGAGCAGATCGAGCCGGACCCGGTTTCTTAGATACTGACGCTCAGCATTGGAACTGTCTTCAAGATAAGCAATATTGCGCTCACCAAGATATGACACTATTTCATTTTTTGTGGTGGTCAGGAGGGGGCGAACCACCGTGCGGTAGTTCACCGTCGCCATGCCGGCAAGCCCGCTCCGCCCGGTGCCTCGAATCAGCCGGAGCAGGAGTTCTTCCGCCTGGTCGTCGGCGGTATGGGCCACCACGATCTTCTCACACCCATGCTTGACTGCAGCTTCAGCGAGAAATTCGTAGCGCAGGTTTCTGGCCGCCTCTTCGATGGACCAACCATTCTCATCGGCAATTTCCCGCACCCGGATCGACCCGGTAGAAAAACCACACCCGAGTTCGCGCGCTGCGGCTTCAACCAGGAGCTTCTCACTCCTTGTCTCTTCATGCCGCAGGCCATGATCGACATAGGCCGCAGTCAGAGTCAGCTCAAGATCATCTTTGAGAGCGGCCAGAAGATGCAGCAGTCCCATGGAATCCGCCCCGCCGGAAACAGCAACCAGCAGATGGTCTCCCCTGCCGACAATCCCGTTTCCCGCTATTTCCCTGCTGATCCTGGTTTCTAGTTCGTGCATGGTGCCCGGTTGATTTTTTTGAATGTGAATGGCAATTTGGCCCGGTTTGGGGCATAGTATAGCAGCTACACTGTCCTGACGCAGTTCCGGTTCCACATGCTGCTCATATTTAATCGACCAGGAGAAAATTTACATGGAAATATCCAAGGCCGTTATTCCGGTGGCAGGGCTCGGCACCCGCTTTCTGCCCGCCAGCAAGGCCATCCCCAAAGAGATGCTGACCATCGTCGACCGGCCGACCATCCAGTATATTGTCGAGGAGGTCGTCGCCTCAGGCATTGACGAGATTATTCTGGTGACCAGTGAAGGAAAGTCGGCCATCGAAAACCACTTCGACTACAACTTCGAACTGGACACCATCCTCAAACAGAAGCACAAGGACCAGCTCTGCGAAGAGATCTGCCACATCTCGAATCTGATCGACATCGTTTCGGTCAGGCAGAAAAAACCCCTTGGCCTCGGGCATGCCATCTGGTCGACCAGAAAAGTCATCGGCAACACTCCTTTTGTGGTCCTGCTCGGGGATGACCTGGTCCTGTCGGATGTCCCCTGCACCCAGCAGATGATGAGGCTGTTCAATGAGTACGGGGAGTCGATTGTCGCCATCCAGAAGGTCCCGATGGACCAGACCCACCAGTACGGGATTGTTGAAGGGGAAGAGATAAAGCCTGGAGTCTATAGTGTCAACCGGATGGTCGAAAAACCTAAACCGGGCACCACCTCCTCAAATCTTGCGATCATCGGCCGCTACATCCTGCAGCCGGAAATTTTTGATCTTCTGGAAAAAACCGCCCCCGGTCATGGTGGCGAGATCCAGCTCACCGATGCCCTGCTCGCCCTTTCCCAGAAGCGCCCCATGTATGCCTACGCCTTTAAGGGGACCAGATTCGATGCAGGCGACAAGCTTGGGTATCTGAAGGCGATCATCGCCTTCGCCCTCCGCCATCCCGATCTCGGAAAAGAGTTCCGGAAACACATCAAGGAGGTGTGTACGGATCTGTAAAGAAGCCCCCTGCTTTGCGTATTTACGATGGCGGACCTGAGATTCTTCCTGTCCGCCATTTTTTATTGCCGTTATGAGAATTTATTGAATATAAATCAACATGTCGCAGCCCAGAGCCCTTTTTGAAATAGCTGTCGCCGCACCAATCGACAAGCCCCTGACCTATCTGGTAAAAGACGGGGGAACGCTCCCGGCCGTGGGCTGCCGAGTCCTGGTCCCGCTGGGTCGCAGGAAGGTGACCGGCTATGTCCTTGGTCCGGCAGGAGAGCCGGAAACCGGGACAAAATTAAAATCCATCACCGAACTGCTCGATGCATCCCCTCTCTTCCCCGAATCGATGGTCGAACTGTTCCGCTGGACTGCCGAGTATTATCGATATCCGATCGGCGAGGTCATCCGCGCCGCCCTTCCTTCCGGACTCACCACCGGCAGCGGTCGGCAGATTACGGTTTGCTCCGGCATGACGGAGGCTCTGCAGTCCAGAATCCGGGAAGCGGCGGCGGAATCGTGGGCGGCGTCCCTCACCGCGCAGGGATATCTCTCACCGTCCCGGACCCGGAAAGTTCTGTCCGCCAGCCCTTCCCGTCGACTGCTGGAAAAATGGCAGGAGGAAGGGTTGGTTTCCATCGAGGAGATCATCATCGACGCTCGTGTCGGCAGCAGAACTGAGATCTGCGTGACCCTGACTGTCCCGGACGATGATCCGCTGCCTGAAGGACTAAAAAAATCAGAGCTCAAAACCATTGAGATCATCAGAACGATGACCGGAGAAAATAACATCCCGGTCGCCAGGGCCTCTCTTGCCACCGCTTACAGCGGCGCGAGGCAGGCCCTGAAGACACTGGCCGAAAAGAGTCTCGTACAGCTGATTGAAAGGGTTGTCTACCGTGACCCGTTCGGGGAACAACCGGCCTTTTTCCCGAAACCCACCCATCTCACCCCGGAACAGGATGAAGTCCTGGCCGAACTTGCCCCGGCTCTCAAGGACCGCAAATTCGCGCCGTTTCTCCTCCACGGGATCACCGGCAGCGGCAAAACCGAAGTCTATCTTCGGGCGGCAGAAACCGTTCTGGCCGCGGGCCGCTCGGTTATGGTGCTGGTCCCGGAAATTGCTCTGGCCACCCAGCTTGAGGCCCACTTCATCTCCCGCTTCGGCGACCGGGTCGGTCTGCTGCACAGCGGGCTCTCCGCGGGCCAGCGATTCGACCAGTGGCAGAGGCTCGCTAATGACGAGGCGCCGATTGTAATCGGAGCTCGCTCCGCGGTTTTCGCCCCCTTAAAAAATCCAGGGCTGATCATTGTTGATGAGGAACATGACACCGCCTACAAACAGGAGGACGGGCTCAGATACAACGGCCGCGACCTTGCGATCATGCGGGCAAGCCTTGCCCGCTGCCCGGTGATCCTCGGCTCGGCCACCCCTTCGGTCATCAGTTATCGGAACGCCGAAACCGGCAAATACACTCTGCTCACCATGAAAAACAGGGTGGAGGAAAGGGCCCTGCCGAATGTCGAAATCATCGATCTGCAGAAGATCAAAACCGTCTCCGGGCGGCCGCCTCTTTTTTCCGGCGAACTGAACTCCGCCCTGAAGAAAAACCTGAAAGAGGGCAACCAGAGCCTTGTTTTTCTCAACCGGCGGGGGTATGCCAACATGGTCCTCTGCAGGGACTGCGGCCAGGCGGTCCGCTGCCCGGAGTGCCGGATCACTCTCACCCTGCATCGGGGCAGGCAGTCGCTGATCTGCCATTATTGCGGCCACTCCACCCACAGCAATACCGTTTGCGGAAACTGCCAATCCACAACCCTTCTTCCGGTCGGCTTCGGGACCGAACGTCTTGAAGATGAGCTGGTCAAACTGTTTCCGACCGCCCGTATCGCCAGACTGGATACCGACACCACCGCCAGAAGGCAGGACTTCATCTCCATTCTGAAAGGATTTCACGAACGGAAAATTGATATCCTGGTCGGCACCCAGATGATCACCAAGGGGCATCATTTCCCCCACGTGACCCTGGTTGGCGTGGTCTGGGCCGATGCCGGACTCGGCATTCCCGATTTCCGCTCCGGGGAGCGGACCTTTCAGCTTCTTTCCCAGGTCACCGGTCGGGCCGGTCGTGGCGAAAAACCGGGCCGGGTGATCATCCAGACCATGGATCCGGACCATTATTCCATCAGCACAACCCGTGTCCATGATTATATTTCTCTCTACAACAGAGAAATGGCACAACGTGAGGCCCTGAAGTTTCCGCCGTTTTCGCGATTAATCAACCTCCGGATTGAAGGGCAGAACGAAGAGGCGGTTCGGCGCACAGCGAAAAACATTGCCATGCAGGCCAGAAAACTTGGAGGCCGGAATCAACCAATCGACGTCCTCGGCCCGGCCCCCGCCCCCCTGTCGAGATTACACGGCAGACACCGCTGGCAGGTGCTTTTAAAAGGCAGCAGCTTCAAAGAACTGCATGCCCTGTGCAACGCCTTGCTTGAGCGTTCAGCCGGGCTCACCAAGACCGGCGTCAAATTGTCTGTGGACGTTGATCCTGAAAACATGCTATAAAGCTGAGTTAAGCAGCTCGTCTGCTCTTACCGATAAGCGAGCTTGCGAGACATCGAGACTTTTGCCCGAAGGGTGAAAATAGCGCTTTATTTTTTAACAAAGTTCGGCGGGAGAAAATGGCAGTCAGAAAGATATATACATTCCCGGATCCGGTCTTGCGAGTTAAGGCTCATCCGATCACCGAATTTGGTGAAGAGCTGAAGGCCTTGGCCGCCGACATGGCTGAAACCATGTACAAGGCTCCGGGTGTGGGCCTCGCCGCCAATCAGATCGGCGTCACAAAACAGATTCTCGTCTACGATATCTCCCGGGCAGAAGAAGAACCCGCCCTCACCGTACTGATTAATCCTGAGATTATCGAAGCCGCCGGTTCCGAGATTGGTGAAGAAGGCTGCTTGAGCGTCATTGAACTCTGCGCCAAGGTGAAGAGGGCAAAAATGATCAGAGTCCACGCCCTTGATCTCGACGGCAACCCGATCTCTATTGAAGCCGAAGATTTTCATGCCCGGGTTCTTCAACACGAGATAGATCATTTGAACGGCGTACTCTTCCTCGACCATCTGAGCCCTTTGAAGAGAAGCCTCTACAAAAAGAAACTCAAGAAACTCCTTCAGGAAGAGCAGGAAGAGGCTGCCGACTAGATGGCACACGAACCCTACCGGATCATCTTTATGGGAACGCCGGAGTTCGCCGTTCCTTCCCTTCAATCTCTCCTGTCAGGACCTGATGAGGTTGTGGCGGTCGTCACCCAGCCCGATCGCCCCAAAGGCCGCGGCCGCAAAGTTGCCGCCCCCCCGGTCAAAGAACTGGCTTTGGCGAAAGGTTTGCCGGTCCTGCAACCCACGGCCATAAAAACCGCTGCCTGGCGTGAGGAGCTTGCCGCGTACCGGCCCGACCTCTTCATTGTCGCAGCATACGGCCGCATCCTGCCAAAATCACTGCTTGAACTGCCCCCCCACGGAACCATCAACGTCCACGGCTCAATTCTCCCGTCCTACCGTGGAGCGGCCCCGATCCAGTGGGCGATCTTAAACGGCGACACTTTTACCGGGGTCACCATCATGCAGATGGATGAAGGGATGGACACCGGAGACATTCTGCTCACCGCAGAAACCAGGATCACCCCTGAGGACACGGCAGGAAGTCTTGCCGGGAGACTCGCCGAAATCGGCGGGGCAACCCTCCTTGAGGCGCTGGCAAAACTTCATGAGGGAAGGCTTGTCCGGCAGGTGCAGGCGCATCACCTTGCGACCTCTTCCCCCCCTCTCACCAAAGAACAGGGGTTGATCGACTGGCGCAGACCGGCCTTTGCATTAAGCTGCCAGATCCGTGGGCTCGACCCCTGGCCCACCGCCTACACCTTTATCGAGGGCACAAGGCTCAGGCTTTTCAAGCCATCCGTTGTCGACCGAGCGGCCACCGAGAAACCCGGCACCATCTGCCGGGCAGATAAAGACGGCCTGCTCATCGCCACCGGTGAAAAATATCTTCTGACTGAGGAACTCCAGGCTGAAGGGGCGAAACGGATGACCACCGGCGCCTACCTGCAGGGTCGATCCATCAAACCCGGCACCGTCCTGGGTTGATGAAAAGCGCGCCGATGAGAAGAGCCCTCTTCCGTCGATATCCAATCGCAGTTGCTTTGATTCTTTTCGGCCTGTTACTGGCCATCTATTTCAGTGACGAGGGACTCCTTGGCCGGACCCTGGATTACCTGCGCAACTTCAAGGATTATAGCAATTCATTACGTGATGATATCCTGTCCCATGGCCCAAGGGCTCCATTTTTCTTTATCCTGATCCAGGTGCTGCAGGTTGTCTTTGCCCCGATCCCCGGTGAAGCAAGCGGCCTGCTTGGCGGGTATCTTTTCGGGGCCGTCCCGGCATTTTTCTATTCATCAATCGGCCTGACCATGGGTTCTGCGGCGGCCTTCGGAGTCGGCAGACTGCTCCGGAAATTTTTAACGAAACGGATCAAAGACACCGCTTTTTACCGGAAATTCAACCATCTGGTTTCTCGCAGCGACTACCTGATCCCCTTTGTCCTTTTCCTTATCCCAGGGTTCCCTAAAGACTCCCTCTCTTACCTGCTCGGCATGAGCATCATGTCGTTGCCCTCTTTTCTCTTCATTACCGCCATCGGCAGAATGCCCGGCACCCTGATGCTCTCCCTGCAGGGGGCGGAAATATACAACGGCAACTATGTGAAGCTTGCTCTATTGATGCTTCTTTCATTCCTTGTTATCCTGCCCTGCATCCTTTACCGGCACCGGCTTCTGCTGCTCCTCGAAAAACGTGCCGGAAACCAGGCACCGTCGGAGGAAAACCGCTGAAATGACCGGAGAAAAAACCGCATACCTTGACTGCTTTGCCGGGATCAGCGGCGACATGTTCCTTGGTGCGCTCCTTGATTGCGGTTTTCCGCAGGATATACTTGCAGAACAGCTCTCAACTCTTGAAATCACCTGCTACAAACTCGGGATATCCAGAGAAAAAGTCAACGGCATATCCTCTGTCAAAGTGAATGTCGAGTGCGGCGAAGAGCAGCCGGCCCGGGACATGCTCTCCATAAAAAATATCATTTCACAAAGCGGTCTGCCGGAATCTGTTCGGAGAAAAGTCCTCGAGGTGTTCGATCTCCTTGCAACAGCCGAAGGAAAGATCCATGACCGCTTAAAGGATGAAGTCCATTTCCATGAGGTCGGGGCCGTTGATTCGATTATCGATATTGTCGGAGTCGTTTTGGGAATGCACTATCTCGGTATTGAGAATGTCGCCTGTTCTCCGTTGCCGATGCCATCTGGTTTTGTCAATTGTCAGCACGGCCTTCTGCCTTTGCCCGCTCCCGCAGTCTGCGAGATACTGAAAGATGTACCCGTCTATGGTACCACCCTGCAGCAGGAGCTGGTGACTCCTACCGGTGCCGCTCTGGTCAAGTCCATGACCTCATCCTTCGGCCCCTTTCCGGTGATGTCCATCGACAGAGTAGGATATGGGTGCGGCAGCCACAAGCTTACCGATGGCAGGCCAAACCTGCTGCGGCTTGTTATCGGCAAGAGTCGATCCGCCGCCGAAGCCCAGGAAATTGAAGTGATTGAAACCAATCTGGACGACTGGAGCCCCGAAGGTTTTCCGATGCTCTGTGAAACCCTCTTCTCGTTGGGAGCTCTCGATGTGATTCTGGTCCCGATCCAGATGAAGAAGGGAAGGCCCGGCTTTCAGCTCCAGGTTCTCTCCAGGCTGGAAAATTCCCAGGCTATCAAACGAGCCATCCTTGCAGAGACCACGGCGATCGGACTGCGCTTCCGGGTCGAGCAGAGAATGACCCTGCCAAGAAGGCTCGGGACCATCAGAACATCTCTGGGTGATTTAAAGGTGAAAGAGGTTGAAACGCCTGCAGGCAAAAGACTCTATCCGGAGTATGAAGAGTGCCGCAGAGTGGCATTGGAAACAGGAAAGCCGCTGCAGGAAATTTACCGGGCCGTCTATGCCGCCAGGGTCGAAGACTTCCGGCCGGAGAACGGATAATGGACCGTCTGTTCATGGCGGTAGCCACCGGACTGGGCCTCGGGAAGATACCCTTTGCCCCCGGCACCTGGGGAACCCTGCTGGCGTTTCCGATCCATTATCTCATTTCATCACTTTCGCCTGCCGGCTACTGGCTCTCTCTCGCCGGGATAATCATAGTCGCCATCTTCACAGCCGGGTCGGCAGAAAAGATCATGGATAAGCCGGATCCCGGCGCGGTTGTCATCGATGAGGTGGCCGGGATGCTGGTCGCTCTGATCCATGCCCCGCCAACCGTTGTTGCCTGGCTTGCCGCCTTTCTCCTGTTCCGTTTCTTCGATATCGTCAAACCCTTTCCGGTCAACTTCTTCGACCAACGGTTCCACGGCGGGCTCGGCATCGTCCTCGACGACCTGATGGCCGGAATCTACGCGCTTCTCTGCCTGCAGATTCTTTATCGCTTTGTTTTATAGTGGGGTTTAAGTCTGTCCGGATGGGCAGTATTGAATGTGCTGGGGGCGGTTCTCGATCAATCCGGAAAAAACAGGTAACTTTTGGAAAAAAAACGCCTCAAGAACCGGACACACCTTCGACTATTCCTTTCTGCATCTCTTCAATAACCGCAACAGGATCAGTCGCCTTGCTGATCGGACGTCCGACCACCACATGATTGGCGCCGTTTTCGATGGCGGCCCCGGCGGTCATGATCCTGGTCTGGTCATCGCTGCCGTTCATGACAGTGTTCCCCTGCCTGATTCCAGGGGTTACGATGAAGAAATCCTCTCCGAGCTCCCTGCGCAGCATTGCCGCCTCGTGACCGGAAGCCACCACTCCGGAACATCCGGCCTCTAGGGCCGCTCTGGCCCTGAACCGGACAAGTTCGGGCAACGGCATGGTGATACCGACCGACCGCAGGTCGTCCTCCCCCAGACTGGTCAGCACCGTGACCGCCAGGATCCGGACCCTGTCCCCGGCGGCAGCCGCAGCTGCTCGGACTACCGGCGGTTCCCCATGAACGGTGGCGAAATAAACCCCGTGCCCGGCAAGCTGCTCTACCGCCAAAGCCACCGTTGCTGAAATATCGTGCAGCTTCAGGTCGAGCATGACCTTGTGGCCGCGATCAACAATCCAGTCGACGATATCAAACCCGCCCGCCAGAAAGAGCTGCAACCCGACCTTGTAGAACCCGAGATGCGACTCCGTCCGGGCAATCAGATCCTTCGCCTTCGCCGGGCTGTCAACATCCAGTGCCAGAATAATCCGGTCACGGATATCAATATTTTTCAAAGTCATTTACCTCTGGCATGCTTTTCACTGAAGATCCACCACAACTCGGCCACCGACCCGCAAGGCTCCGTTGACCAGATCATAAAACATTGTGCTGCCTCGCACTTCAACACCGCTGCCGTTCAAAAAAACATCTTCGGCTGTTTTCACCTTGCGATATTTGGCCAGGTAGCGAAGAGCCTCAGTCCGAATTTCCTGATGATCAGGCATGGTAATCCTCACCCGGTCAAGCATGGTCAAGATCTCTCGTCCGGTATGATAGTAAGCCTCTCCGCTGGTAATAATCGTCGGATCACTTGTGCCGGTGATTGTAGCGCGGACCTCAAGTAACTGGAGGCTGTCGTCGTTTCCATTACTAGTCACCCGGGCGGAGTTTAAAGTAAATTCATGTTTGCCGTCACGGCAATGACTGAGAGTCACCCCCTCCATGGCAAATCGTTTCAGCTGCTCCTGGGATGGTAGTGGCGGGGCAGAGAAATCTCCCCTCGGGGCAAGGATGGTACCGACCGGCTGCCACCATAAAGGGGCTCCAATCAGGAGAAGCAATGGCAATACCCAGACCAGATTCCTGTTAAGATTCATCCTGTCTGTACTCTCTAAGGAGCTCCTGATGTTTGCCGAGGGCCTCGACAATCAGATTGCAAACCTCCCGGACTGCGCCCCGGCCGCCCGGGTTCACCGTTACATAATGGGCGGCATCAATCACTTCCGGGGCCGAATCGGCCACCGCGACCGCAAGCCCGACCCTGGTCAGGACCGGAAGATCGAGCCAGTCGTCACCGACATAGGCTACCTGAGAAGGGTCCAGAGAGTTTTCGCCAATAATTTTTCTGAAACTCTCAAGTTTGTTGCCGGCGCCCTGGATCACTTTGGTGATACCCAGATTCTCGGCCCTTCTGTTGACGACCGCCGAACTGCGGGCGGTGATGATCCCGACCTCAACTCCCGCCTTCTGGACCAGCCTGATTCCAAGACCATCCCGAGTGCTGAAGGCCTTGATCTCTTCTCCGTCCGGAGTATAGATGATCGAGCCGTCGGTCAATACTCCGTCCACATCAAGAATCAGCATTTTAATCCGGCCTGCACGCTCAAGATTTGCTTTCCAGGCATAACTGCGCTTTTCGACAGATTCCCGGGCCCGGGCCCTTTCACGTAATCCCTGGGTGACCTCGCAATCTGAGGGATACCCGGGACCTCCTGATCCGCATCCATTGCCGGTCATCTAGATACCGCCGAGCAGGTGTTGATCATCGCCCCGGGCTGCATGGATAGCGAGCAGGCTTTTCAAAAGTTCTTCCATCCCGGCCAGGGGCCAGGAATTCGGGCCATCGCAAAGGGCCTGGTCGGGGTCCGGATGGACCTCCATGAACAGGCCGTCAATCCCTGCCGCAACCGCCGCCCGGGCAAGAGGCGGGATGAATTCCCGCTGCCCGCCGGAACTGCCGCCCGCTCCACCCGGCAACTGGACACTGTGGGTGGCGTCATAGATCACCGGGCAACCCAGTGCGCGCATCACCGGAAAAGAACGCATGTCAACCACCAGATTATTGTACCCGAGCATGGTCCCGCGTTCGGTGAGCATCAGGTTCTTGTTACCCGTCGATTTCACTTTATTGACCGCATGTTGCATGTCCCATGGTGAGAGGAACTGGCCCTTTTTCAGGCTGATCGCCCGGCCCGATTGACCGGCCGCCACCAAAAGATCAGTCTGCCGGCAAAGAAAGGCGGGGATCTGTAGAACATCGAGGACCTCGGCCGCCGGAGCAACCTGCGAGACTTCGTGAACATCAGAGATCACCGGCACTCCGGTCTGTCTGATCCTGGCCATGATTTCCAGACCCTTCTCGAAACCGGGCCCGCGATATGCGTCAATAGAGGTCCGGTTCGCCTTGTCAAACGAGGCCTTGAACACATAATTGATCCCGAGCCGCCCGGTGATCTCCCGAAGAGTCGTGGCCACCTCGGTAGCCATTTTCTCCGACTCAAGCACACAGGGGCCGGCCATCAACAAAAAAGGCCGACCGGGGCCGACCTCCAACTCTTTTGTTATTGCAACTCTATCCACCAGAACCTCCAGTAGGGATCATCTCAGACAAGGGGAGAACAAGCAGGAACCTGAAGATTATCCGGCATACCCGAGTGACGCCTTGATAAACTCCCTGAACAGCGGGTGCGGGTTTCTGGGCCGTGATTTAAATTCCGGATGAAACTGACAGCCAAGAAACCAGGGGTGATCTTTAATCTCGACGATTTCAACCAGAGCATCATCAGGGGAAACACCGCTGATCACAAGACCGCCCGCCTCAATTTCCGCCCGAAACGCCGGATTGAACTCATAGCGGTGGCGATGCCGTTCCGAGATCTCCTTTACCCCGTAAGCCGCTGAGGCGAAGGTATTCTCTTTCAGCTTGCAGGGATTGGCGCCAAGCCTCAGGGTGCCGCCCAGATTAGATGACCTGTCTCGTTTCTGGACCTGATTGGTGCGATAGTCAAACCACTCATCCATCCAGTAAATAACATTGTGCTTGGTCTTGTCGTTGAACTCCTCGCTGTCGGCATCTTTCCAGCCCAGGATATTTCTGGAAAACTCAACCACCGCCAGCTGCATCCCGAGACAGATTCCGAAAAACGGCACCTTGTTTTCCCGGGCGTAGGTAATGGCCCGGATCTTCCCCTCGACCCCGCGCTGCCCGAAGCCGCCCGGCACCAGAATGCCCTGGCAGCCGGCCAGTAAAGTTTCCGGATTCTTCTCCTCAAGCTCTTCAGCACTCACATAACGAAGATCGACCTGGGCATCATTGGCAATGCCGCCATGGACAAGCGATTCATGTAAGCTTTTATACGACTCGGTAAGATCGACATATTTGCCGATAATCCCGATCACAACTTTCTTTGAAGGATTCTGGATCTTTCTGACCAGCTCTTCCCATTGATCAAGCTTCGGGGAACCCGTCCAGACATTCAGAAGTTCGAGAATCTTGTTATCGAGTCCCTCCTTGCTGAAACAAAGCGGGACTTCATATATACTTTTCACATCCTGGGCGGTAATCACCGCATCGGTGGGCACATTGCAGAACAGCGAGATCTTTGCTTTCAACTCTTTGCTGAGCAAAGCTTCAGTCCGGCAGAGCAGAATATCGGGCTGGATTCCGATGGCCAGCAATTCCTTGACACTGTGCTGGGTGGGCTTGGTTTTGAATTCATGCGCCGTTTTGATGTATGGCACCCAGGTCACATGGATAAAAATTGAATTTTCCTTCCCGACATCAAGCCGGAACTGCCTGATCGCTTCGATAAACGGCAGCCCTTCAATATCGCCGATGGTCCCGCCGATCTCGATGATTACCACATCCGCCTCGCCATCAAGCTTCATGATCGCCTGCTTGATCTCGTCGGTGATATGGGGAATCACCTGAACGGTGCCGCCCAGATAGTCACCCCTTCGTTCCTTGGTGATAACCGAATGATAAATGCGACCCGAGGTGAAGTTGTTTTTCTGGCCGAGTACTGCCGAGGTATATCTCTCGTAATGGCCGAGATCAAGGTCTGTTTCGGCGCCATCGTCAGTGACATACACCTCCCCGTGCTGGAAAGGGTTCATGGTTCCCGGATCGACATTGATATACGGATCAAGTTTCTGCAGGGTCACGGTGAGACCGCGACACTCCATGAGAGCGCCGATGGCTGCGGCGGCAAGCCCTTTTCCTAGAGAAGAGAGGACTCCGCCGGTCACAAAAATGAACTTCGTCTTGTTGGTTGGGCTTAATTTTTTCATGCACGTCAATATATCAATACCCCCCGATTTGTCTATAAAAAAACTGGGAATCCTTCTCACCTTCGGCGAGGATTTCTGCCCCGAATCCAAGTTGTTTCCGGAAGAGCGTTTTTTACAATTATTTTTGCCTGAAATTTATTATAAAGCTGAGTTGAGCAGCTTGCCTGCTCGTACGAAACTTATGCCCGAAGGGTGAAAAGCTGAGTTGAGCAGCTTGCCTGCTCGTACGAAACTTATGCCCGAAGGGTGAAAAGCT